>NZ_JBIUWI010000038.1:0-50904 GCF_044743385.1 Pseudomonas sp. NPDC087639
GGTAAACGACAAAGGCGCAATCGTTACTGGCACCGTGAAAGAAGTTGACGCCAAAGGCGCCATCATCGTTCTGGCCGACGATATCGAAGCGACTCTGAAAGCCTCCGAAATCAGCCGTGACCGCGTTGAAGACGCGCGCAACGTTCTGAAAGAAGGCCAGGAAGTAGAAGCCAAGATCATCAGCGTTGATCGCAAGAGCCGCGTGATCCAACTCTCCATCAAGTCGAAAGATGATGCTGAAGAGAAAGAAGCTATCCAGAGCCTGAAAGAGACTCCGGAAGCTGCTACCGGCGACACCACCATGGCGGCATTGCTGCGCCAGGCAATGGCCAAACAGAACTAAGTTCTGCTTGATCATTAAAAAGGGCGACTTCGGTCGCCCTTTTTTGTGCCTGCGATTTGGTGAGTTGCGTGTGCTGTGGAGGGTTGTGGTGAAACCAATCTCACTCCGGAGTTGTCTGTTTCTTTAATCGGATCAATCGCCTATTCGCGACTAAGCTTGGTCTTAAGCGTGTGGTAGTCGGGCGTCGCCTGGCATAAGGAAGTGGATGAACAAGTTTATTGTCCTCATGGCTGTATTGGTTTTGGCAGGCTGCACCACCAGCGCCAAGACCCATGCGGTGCGCGGTGTCAGCGGTATCGAAGTCGACTGCTCTGGGTTGGGCTCCAGTTGGGAGAAGTGCCAGAAGCGCGCGGCGAAGGAGTGCAAAGGGGCTGGGTATAAAGTCATTACCCGATCTGATGATGCCAAGGATGAAGATGAGTTTCCTTTTGGCTTCAATCCAGCGGGCTATGTGACGCGAACCATGCTGGTCATCTGTCGTTGAGCTTGTTTGTTGATTTTATGCCCTGAAAATGGGCGTTTTGACGCTGAGGAAGATATGTCAATCCCTGGGCTGTTCAAAATCTTCCGGGCGTGCTAAAACCTTTCAAGCGCTGATCTAGCTGCTTGAAAAAGAAGGGAAAAATATGACGAAGTCGGAGTTGATCGAACGAATTGTCACCCATCAAGGGCTGCTCTCATCCAAGGATGTAGAGCTGGCCATCAAGACCATGCTTGAACAAATGTCCCAATGTCTGGCCACCGGCGATCGCATTGAGATCCGTGGATTCGGCAGCTTCTCCCTGCACTATCGTGCGCCACGTGTCGGGCGCAATCCAAAGACTGGCCAGTCTGTGAGTCTGGACGGTAAATTCGTTCCGCATTTCAAGCCGGGAAAGGAATTGCGTGATCGGGTAAACGAGGAAGAGGAGGAGGGGGTTTGACAGTCGCTATCTTTCAAGGGGTTACTCATGCGTAACCTCAAGCGCATATTTCTTGGCGTTTTTATTCTTTTGCTGGTGTTGGTGATTCTGGCGTTTGTGCTTGAGAATCAGCAGTCGGTATCGTTGTTGTTTCTGGGTTTGTCCGGGCCTCAATTGCCAGTCTCACTCGTAGTGGTTTTCGCATTGCTCATCGGCATGTTGATTGGGCCGATGATTGGCTGGTTTGTGGGACGCTCGTCCAGAGCAGGGCGCAAACGTCTTGTCTGAAAACGACAGGTGCAGGGCATCTGTCGAAATTGCCTCTTTGCCTGTCTTTATCCATTAGTAAAACGTTCGTTAAGCTGTAAAATGCAGCCCTTGTTCGACAGTGCCTTGATTGCACGTTCGATTCAGACTGACTCTGACGGAAGCCTCGGATTTGATGGCTTCTGCATTCATGGATTAGACGGTGCTCGTTGATGGCGCCGTCCGCAGCTCAAGGGTATGGTTTCGCGTGAAAATTCTAGTTACCGGCGGCGCCGGGTTCATCGGCTCGGCAGTCATCCGTCACATCATCTCCAATACTACCGACGCCGTCGTTAACGTCGATAAGCTGACATATGCCGGTAATCTGGAGTCGTTGGCAGAAGTCAGTCAGGATTCGCGTTACGTATTTGAGCGCGTGGATATCTGTGATCGCGATCAGATCGACCGTGTTCTACGTGAGCACCAGCCGGACGCGATCATGCATCTGGCCGCAGAGTCCCATGTTGACCGCTCGATTTCTGGACCTTACGAGTTCATCCAGACCAATATCATCGGCACGTACACACTGTTGGAAGCCGCGCGCCATTATTGGGCGGCGCTGGATGATGCGCGTAAAGCTAACTTCCGCTTTCACCACATTTCGACTGATGAAGTTTACGGAGACCTCGAAGGTCCGGAAGACCTCTTCACCGAAACCACGCCGTATCAGCCAAGCTCGCCATACTCGGCAAGCAAAGCGAGCTCTGATCACTTGGTTCGCGCCTGGGCCCGCACTTTTGGCCTGCCTACCCTCGTCACCAACTGCTCGAACAATTACGGTCCATGCCATTTTCCTGAAAAGCTGATCCCGCTGATCATTCTCAATGCGCTGGAAGGTAAGCCGCTGCCGGTCTATGGCAAGGGTAATCAGGTTCGTGACTGGCTATATGTCGAAGACCACGCCCGTGCGTTGTATAAAGTCGTGACCGAGGGTGTGATTGGTGAGACTTACAACATCGGCGGTCATAACGAAAAGCAAAACATCGAAGTGGTGCATACCCTTTGTGCACTGCTGGATGAGTTGCGTCCAGATTCCGCTCATCGTCCACACGCGAGTTTGATCACCTATGTTCAGGATCGTCCGGGTCATGACCAGCGTTATGCGATCGATGCAAGCAAGATCCAGCGCGAACTGGGCTGGACGCCGGAAGAGACTTTTGAGACTGGCATCCGCAAGACTGTTGAGTGGTACCTCAGTAATACGGAGTGGGTGGCTCACGTTAAGAGCGGCAGCTATCAGCAGTGGATTGACCAGAATTACGCTGACCGGTCGGACAAGGCATGAAGATCCTCCTGTTAGGAAAGAATGGCCAAGTGGGGTGGGAGCTTCAGCGTTCCCTTGCTTCGCTTGGGCAGCTGGTCGCCCTGGATCGTCATTCCGTTGATGGTCTTTGCGGTGATCTGTCCGATCTGGATTCTTTGCGCGCCACGATTCGGGCAGTTCGGCCAGATGTGATCGTGAATGCCGCGGCCTATACTGCCGTCGACAAAGCCGAATCAGAGGCCGAGCTGGCCAGCCGTGTAAACGGTCAGGCTAGCCAGGTCATGGCGCAAGAAGCGGCGTCGCTGGGCGCATGGCTGATTCACTACTCGACGGATTATGTTTTCAGTGGTCAAGGTGATACGCCATGGCGGGAGGCGGATGACGTTGCCCCGGTCAATCACTACGGTGCCAGCAAGCTTGCCGGTGAGCGGGCAATTATCGCGTCCGGCTGTAAGTATCTGATCTTTCGCACAAGCTGGGTATTCGGTGCCCGAGGGAACAACTTCGCCAAGACCATGCTTCGCCTGGCCAAGGATCGTGAAACCCTCAACGTCATCGCTGACCAGGTCGGCGCGCCGACGGGTGCAGATTTGATCGCCGACATTACGGCGCTGGCTATTCAGCAAGTGGTCAAGCGTCCGGAGCTAGCGGGTCTCTACCATCTGGCTGCGGCGGGAAAAGTGTCGTGGCATGGATATGCCTGTCACGTGATCGATTTCGCCAAGGCCCAAGGTGAAGAGTTGGCGGTGATCTCTGTCAATCCTATCGATACGACTGCCTATCCAACACCTGCGCGTCGCCCACTGAATTCACGTTTGAATACTCAGAAGCTGAGTGAAAATTTTTCTCTACACTTGCCGGATTGGCAGAGTGGTGTAACCCGAATGCTTAGGGAAGTTCTAGACAAATGACCGCGACAAATCGTAAAGGCATCATTCTCGCCGGGGGGGCGGGCACTCGTCTGCACCCTTTGACTCTCGGTGTGTCCAAGCAGATGCTGCCGATCTACGACAAGCCGATGATTTTTTATCCGCTGTCGGTATTGATGCTGGCGGGGATGCGCGAGATTTTGATCATCTCGACTCCTGAAGATTTGCCGTTGTTTCGCAAGTTGTTGGGGGATGGCAGTCTTTACGGCATCAAGCTCACTTATGCCGAGCAACCGACTCCTGACGGTCTAGCCCAAGCATTCATTATTGGTGAAAATTTTATTGGTAATGATCCGTGCTGTCTGATTCTGGGTGACAACATTTTCTACGGTCAGCACTTCTCGGATAACCTGCGTGCCGCCAGCACTCAAGAGTGCGGCGCAACGGTGTTCGGTTACCACGTTTCCGATCCTGAACGTTTTGGTGTCGTTGAGTTCGATGCGGCAGGTAAAGCGCTAAGCATTGAAGAGAAGCCGCTGAAGCCTAAGTCCAATTACGCAGTAACCGGGTTGTACTTCTACGATAACGATGTTGTTGATATCGCCAAGAACATCAAGCCTTCCGAGCGTGGCGAACTGGAAATCACAGATGTCAACCGCGCTTACCTTGAGCGCAAGACGCTCAAGGTTGAGATGCTTGGGCGTGGCTTTGCCTGGCTGGACACCGGCACTCATGATTCCCTGCTGGAAGCCAGCCACTTCGTCCATACCATCGAGCAGCGCCAAGGCCTGAAGGTGGCTTGCCTGGAGGAGATTGCTTATCACAACGGCTGGATCAGTTCCGAGCAGTTGAAGGCTCAAGCTGATGCATTGAAAAAGACTGGCTATGGCCAATATCTGCAGAAACTTCTGGACTCGCCCGCTCACTGAGATAAGGGCTTGACCCTTTCGAGCAGTTGCGTTTAACCAGTGCAAGCAGGAATGGCATGCCAGGAAAATATCCGAAAGTTGCAGTTTTGCTGGCGGCCTATAACGGTATGCAGTGGATCGAAGAGCAGTTGGCTTCGATTCTCTGCCAGTCAGCCATCGACGTAACTGTTTATATCAGCGTTGATCCTTCGGTTGACGACACAGAGTCCTTGTGCAGGGCTTATGCCGCCCGTCACTCCGCCGTAAAACTGTTACCGCCCGCCGGTTCTTTTGGCGGTGCCTCTCGCAACTTTTTCAGGCTTATTCGTGATGTCGATCTTAGTGGGTACGACTTCGTTGCCTTCTCTGATCAGGATGACATCTGGCACGTCGATAAGCTGGAACGTGCGGTTGACGCAATCATGCAACGTGACGTCGATGCTTATTCCAGCAATGTCACAGCATTTTGGCCTGATGGTAAAACCCGGTTGCTGGACAAGGCGCAGCCTCAGGTGGCGTGGGACTATCTGTTCGAGGCGGCGGGCCCAGGCTGCACTTACGTTATGAGTAAAAAGTTAATCAAGCCTTTGAAAGAAGCGATGCTGGGCAACTGGCAGAGTTTACAAGGTGTCAGTCTGCATGACTGGTATTGCTATGCTTTTGCGCGTAGCCATGGTTTCAAGTGGTACATCGATCCACTTCCCACGATGCAGTACCGTCAACACGAAAGAAATCAGGTCGGTGCCAACATTGGCTTGGGTTCTCTTGTGGCGCGTTATAAAACCATCCATGACGGTTGGTGGTTTTCCCAGGTTCAGCTTATTGCACGTCTGATTGGCAAGGGCAGGGATCCATTTGTTCGAAGTTGGCACCATTTCAGGTTTTGCGATCTGTTGCGGCTTTCATTCAGTGCTTTCAGTTGTCGCAGGCGCAATAGAGATAAGGCTTTTTTTTTCCTGGTTTGTTGGGTGACTGCCTTGATCGGAAGTAGGTCCAGATGAAAAAAAGACGAGTCTTGGTGACGGGGGCGTCGGGATTTGTCGGCGAAGCTGTGATCTTCAGGTTATTGCTGGATGGGAAGTTCACCCCCATCGCAGCTATGCGTGCTAGTACGCGGTTGAATGGTTTGTGTCCGGTCGTGCCGTTTGATCTATGTCGGCCCGAGAGTATGCCTGTCCTGTCTAGCGTTGATGTCGTGATTCATTGTGCCGCCAGGGTGCATGTCATGAATGAGACGGCCATCGATAGTCTTAGTGCATTTCGCCAAGCAAATGTCGAAGGGACAGTCTGGCTCGCCAGGCAGGCGGCTAGCTGTGGCGTAAAGCGTTTTGTCTTTATAAGTTCGATCAAGGTCAACGGAGAATCGACTGGCCGCGGTGCCCTTTTCAGAGCTGATGATGAACCTGCGCCTCTTGACCCCTACGGAATTTCCAAATGCGAAGCCGAAGTGGCTTTGCGGCGAATCGGTGCGAAAACTGGAATGGAAGTCGTCGTCATTCGCCCTCCGTTGGTTTACGGGCCGGGGGTCAAGGCCAATTTTCTGGTGATGATGCGATGGTTGGATCGAGGGTTACCTCTACCTTTCGGTATGCTGGACAATCGACGTAGTCTTGTTTCGCTGGGTAACCTCGCAGATCTGATAGTCACCTGTATCGAGCATCCTGCTGCTGCAAATCAAACGTTTCTGGTCAGTGATGGCGAAGACTTATCGACTTCGCAACTATTACTGCATATGGCGCGGGCGATGGACAAGCTTGCAATACTGTTGCCGGTTCCAACAGTTCTTTTAAAATTATTAGGTTCCGCATTCGGCAAATCGAGTGCTATCGACCGGTTATGCGGGTCCTTGCAAGTTGACATTGGGCCAACTCAAAAAATGCTGGGTTGGCAGCCACCGTTGAGTGCGGAAAAGGCGTTCCGGGAGACTGCCGACTATTATCTGGAAAAATATAAAAAATGATGGCTGTTTTATGGGTAGCGGTATTCGCTATTTCGTTATGGTTGACAGGCTTTTTGCGGCGTTATGCACTTACCCGAAGTCTGATGGATGTTCCCAACGAGCGGAGTGCACATTCAACTCCGACGCCACGCGGCGGCGGTGTAGCGATTGTCGTCGCCTTTTTGATCTCGCTCCCGGGGCTTGCATTTGCGGGAGCGTTGTCGCTGCCGGCGTTGGCTGCGTTCTCTGGCGCAGGGTTGCTGATAGCGATCATCGGATTCGCGGATGATCACGGGCATATCGCAGCAAGGTGGCGGTTATTGGGGCACTTCATGGCGGCAGGTTGGGTGCTGTTATGTTTTGGAGGGATTGCTCCAGTCGAGGTGGGGGGCGTGATGCTGAGTCTTGGTTATGGAGGCTTGGTTGTTGGTGCGTTCTTTCTTGTCTGGATGCTCAATCTCTATAATTTCATGGACGGAATTGATGGCCTGGCGAGTATTCAAGCCATCACGGCCTGCCTGGGAATGTGCGCGATCTATTGGTCAGTGGGGGCTGTAGATTTGATCTGGGCTCCACTGATGTTGGCCGTTGCCGTTAGTGGATTTCTTTACTGGAACTTCCCGCCTGCGCGTATCTTCATGGGTGATGCAGGAAGTGGATTCCTGGGTTTGATTATCGGTTCAATGGCGCTGTTGGCCGCTTGGAGTAATCCGGAGCTTTTATGGGGTTGGCTGATTTTGCTGGGAGTCTTTGTCGTCGACGCTACATTTACTCTGGTTCGACGGCTGATTCGCGGAGATAAGGTTTATCAAGCTCATAGTAGTCACGCATATCAGAATGCAGCGCGTCGCTGGGGGCATGGACGGGTGACGCTTGGCGTAGCTCTTATTAATGTCTTTTATTTGTTGCCGATTTCCATGCTGGTGTCACTAGGCTGTATCAGTGATGTGTCCGGAGTAGCGCTGGCTTACATGCCATTGTTGATGATTGCCTGTTTTTTGAAAGCGGGCAAGGCGTAAGTTTGAAGGGCCGCTTTAATTAGCGCTTTTTAATGAAGTATTGCGCCGGTAGTGGGTTGTTTGCAGATTTCCTTTCTGTGAGCACGACGAGTGGGAGGGAGGTTGATCCCGAGTCGTGAGCTTGAGAACCTGTAGGCCGGTTTTGGCAGTGTGTGGCCCGGTCGTTTAGGGGTGGCATCCGATTCGTCCGTTGGTGGTGTTCTTCAAGCGGGGGTTGGATGTGGCAGGGTATTGGCAGTCTCGCTGCTCGCTTTTTGGGTGGCGCTTCCCTATACTCCGTCGCCTGTGAATATTTGAACTGGATACTGTTTTGTATCTTTTTTTGGGGTTTTTATGAAGTTTGCAGAATGTTTCAGGTTGGCTTGGGATTTGGCAAGGCGTGACCTGCAAGCTAAATATAAAAGATCATTCCTTGGCGTTTTCTGGATGGTGTTGACGCCACTTTGTTTGTTGTGTGTCTACACCGTTGTCTTTGGTGGGATACTCAAAGTAAGTTGGAATGAGCCGGGGTCTGATGTTTCTGTCGGTTTTGTTTTGCCGTTCTTTATCGGTCTTTCAATTTATTTGTTGATATCAGACGTTATCAATTCATCTACGGTTGTATTTGCGAGTAAGCGAACCTATGTAGTCAAATCACCATTTCCTTTGTGGGTGCTTTGGCTCGCCAATCTTATGCGTGCTTATGTTCACGGCGTGATATATGCCGTCATGGTATTGATCTTGTGCGTGGTGTTCTCTGTCGTTGGAATGCACAACGTAGGTTGGGCTTTTGTCTTGTTGCTGTTGTCGCTGACGATCATCTCGGCGGTATCGTTGATATTGTCTGTCGTAGGGCCGTTTATAGGTGATATATCAGAGGCGGTCAGGCTGTTGATGCGAGTGCTATTTTACGCGGCGCCGATCTCATACCCTGTGAGCATGGCCCCAGAAGCGTACCGGTTCATTTTATGGCTTAATCCCCTGACCATTATTGTTGAGCCTTTGCGAGAGGCATTGGTGTTCGGCAAAGGACCTTCGATGGTGGTTTTTATGTCTTTGTTGTGCTCAGCGCTGCTACTGAGTGTGTTCTCGGTTTGGCTGTTTAACAGGATCAAAGGGGTAGTCGCCGATGTCGTCTAATATTGAACGCGACCACCTGTTGCTAGAAGCAAGGAACATAAGTAAATCCTACGCTAGTGCCCTGCGACCAATGACAGTCTTTTTTGACGCGTTGCTGAAGCGCACGTCAACCGCAGTGGGTGGGAAGAAAGTCCTGAATGGGATCAACCTGGAAGTCCGTAGCGGTGAAACCGTCGGCATAATCGGGCGCAATGGTGCCGGTAAGTCGACACTGCTTGGTATTCTGGGTAACGTGATAGAACCCACGGAGGGGCAAGTAAGCCGATATGGTCGGATTGCAACATTGCTGGGTCTTACTGCCGGTTTCAACATGAGTTTCACAGGCAGAGAAAATGCTTACCTGTTTTGCAGCATTCAGGGGATCAACAGGCAAGGTACAGATAGTCGAATAGCGGATATCATAGAGTTTGCTGATCTGGGCGAGTATTTCGATCAGCCCTTGCGCACCTATTCATCAGGAATGCAGTCGCGTCTTGCCTTCGCATGTGCGGTCCATGTTGACGCTGATCTCATTATCATTGATGAAACTTTGGCTGTCGGTGACGCGAGTTTTCGCATGAAGTGTTATGACCGTATCCGCGCGATGCGTGATTCGGGTCAGACATTTTTGCTTGTTACACACAATCAGAATCTGCTGGCAAACTTTTGCACTCGTGCCGTGGTAATCGAGGGTGGAAAGAAAATTCATGATGGTTCGGTTTTCGAGGGTATTGAAGTTTACAAAAATGTCCGTAGCGACAACATGCCGGCCAAAGCCAAGGCAGGTAAGGTTGCAAAGGCTCCAGAACTTCTAAAGAAGTTTGCTCTGGAGTATGACGAAAGTGCTAATAAGTATGTGTTCAGGGCCAGTTTTATAGCTGCAAGTTCAGCTGAATGCGTGGCTTTTAACTTTGGTATCAGAAACAGTTCCGGAATTACAGTATGTGCGATAGATGGTTCGGAAACGGGCCCGCTTCTGCATGATGTGATTGAGGGGAATGAGTACAGTCTGGAGTTTTCTTTTAATAACCACTTATTGGGTGGGAAGTATTTTTTGAGTTATATAGTTAATCAAGTGGTAGGCGACGCCACGGTTCCCTTGGAAATGGCGCAAAACTTTTTTAATTTCGATGTGGCGGCAGTCTCTGGCCAGACCGGAATTGTTGACTTGGGCTTGGCCCTCTCGAGCTCGAGGATCTAAAAGTGTCTACTGAAAAACCTGTGAAAGAAAAGAAACTGAAATTCAACGCTTCGCTCGAGTTTCCGCATGTCCCTCCGTTTCAGGAAATTTTCTTTGAGCGCATTCCTGTGCTTCATGCGTTTCAGCTCGCGATCGCGAATTTTTTGCGCACTGAAAAGCAGAAAAAAAAGCAAAACATGTGGGGTGATTTTTTCTGGAAAAGAGGTGTTCGGCGTCTGAATCGGTTCAATGCGGTGGAGTGCGGTGTTTTCACTGGGAGTAGCCTTGTGGCCTGCGCCAGATATGCTCATGAGAGCGGCATCCCTTTCAAGATGACGGGGCTGGATACCTTCAGCGGTTTGCCACCGCTTTCCGAGCAGGACAAGTTGTTCGCGCCTGCTGATGCCACCTATTTGAATAAAACGCTATTTACTGAAACGTCCCTTGCTGGTGTCCAGGCACTAGTGGATCGAGCTGAGCTGACGAAGTTCGTGGAGTTGCGCGAGGGGCTCTTCAGTCAGTCTTTGCCATTGCTGGAGGAGCAGCAATATCACTACGTCAATATCGATTGTGACTTATTCGAGCCGCATATCGAATGCCTTGAATATTTCTATCCGAGAATGGTACCTGGCGGGGTAATCTTTTTTGATGATTACAATTCCATCAATTACCCGATGGCAGGTAAGGCGATTGATCAGTTCTTCGCTGATAAGCCTGAGACCTTGGCTCAGATCCGTTATGGGAATGACGCGCCGAACAGAACGAAAGCCTACATAGTGAAATACTGATGAAGGCTTTCTTCTCCAGGATCAGGCAACTGTTCTCATCCCCGAACGTGGAGGAGGGGCCGTCAGTCTCTTTTGGCGAAGGTGCACAAATTGCGAAAGATGCCAGTTTCGAGGGGTGTCTTTCGAATATTGTCATCGGCAAACGAGTCGTCATCAAATCTGGCGCGCGGCTCATTTGTACAAACCTGGAATCAAGGATTGTCATAGGTGACGGCAGTATCATCAGCCACGGTGCAATCCTAGATACCGGCCCGGGCGGGTGCATTGAGTTGGGGCGGTCGAACTCAGTGAATCCTTATTGTGTTTTGTATGGACATGGCGGGTTCCAGACAGGAAGTTATGTTCGAATTGCTGCGCATACAGTCGTAATCCCTGCCAACCATATATTCGATGATCCGACACTGCCGATTGCCAAACAAGGTCTCACCCGTGAAGGCATTCGGATGGGTAACGACATCTGGATTGGAACAGGCTGCCGGATACTGGATGGTATAACCATCGCGGACGGCGCAGTAATTGCTGCTGGGGCGGTTGTCAACAGGAGTGTCTGTCGGGGTGCCATCGTAGGTGGCGTACCTGCCCGCGTAATCAAGTACCGCCCAGGCTTCGAGGCTCAGGATTAACTCTATTGTTTGCGCGCTCAATCCCATTATTCGGGTTGCACACGGATTTACGCGGTGCGTGTTGCGCAAGGTAGCTTGATGCAGGTCATGCTCCCAGGGTGGTTATCATCCAGAATGTTCGACGTCGAAAAAATGCCTCTCGACAACGGGTGTTCGGTAGAATGAGACGTTAAGCCCAAGTGATCGACAAAGCTGGTGTTTGTCAATGTTCGGGGCGGTTGTGCCGCCCGTGACGGTGTGTACTTCGGCATGGTGCGAGCCGCTTACCCCCCATTTATCTGTTTTTATTTTTGTTTATCAGCTTTGGCTCGTTTGTAGGTATATGGACCAGAGAGGGAGGAAGCGTTCAGATATGGAAGGATTTATGAGCAAACGTCAGATAAAAGTCGGTTGGTGCGTATCTTCACTGTCACTTGATATTGCGAGTGTGCGCTATCGTGCTCTGCTGCCTTTGTTGGCCTTGGAAAAAAAAGGTTTTATCTGCCGTCTGTTCAGTCCTCAATCCTCCATGGATCTTGAAGGGCTTGATGCGCTAGTCATTGTAAAAACCTTTTCGATGGAAAGCCTTGCATTGATCCAGCGGGCGCGAGCACTGGGCATTCCTGTCATCATCGATTTGTGCGACAACGTCTTCGTGCCCGGATATGGCAAGAGCATGAACGTGCCGCCGGGGGAGATGCTGGTGACGATGGCGCAGTATGCCAGCGCTATCGTCACTACCACCGAGCCGCTTGCAGAAGTGGTGAGAGCCCACGCGCCAAATGTGGCAGTGCATGTAATCCCCGATGGGCTGGTATC
Source organism: Pseudomonas sp. NPDC087639 (assembly GCF_044743385.1). Classification (NCBI taxonomy): domain Bacteria; kingdom Pseudomonadati; phylum Pseudomonadota; class Gammaproteobacteria; order Pseudomonadales; family Pseudomonadaceae; genus Pseudomonas; species Pseudomonas sp. NPDC087639. Next base: position 12,038 of record NZ_JBIUWI010000038.1, read on the forward strand.
CGACTCTGCGGCACGCAAAGGTGCTCAACTGATCAATGCAGCCAAGGTACTTGAAGGAAGTCGAGCAACTTCATTGTTCCGTACTCGTTTGAAAAATCTGCTGAATGAAATCCGGGATTCGGGGAGTATTTTCACTGCTAAGCGCTTGTTGAAGAAGCAGATACACCGCGTCAGGAAGAAACGTGGCAGGGATGGTTCGGTCGCGACGGTCAAGTCTATCCTGCGTGTGTTGTGGCGAAAGAGTGTTGCCATTCTGAATCTGATGCGGTCTCAGGGTGTTGCTCTTCTTAGCAGAATCAAACGCCACTTGAAAGTTGCGCGTCCCGAAGCTAAGCAGCCTGCCATAGCGGTCCCGGCTGCGGTTATCGCCATGCCGGCCATTGACTCTTCCAAGATGTATTTGCTGTGGTTCGGTAATCACGGTGCTGATTATGCCGACTTCGGTATTCTAGATTTGTTGCTGATCCGTGAAGCCCTAGAGACGATTGCACTGGAGTATCCAGTCGAACTGGTTGTAATCAGCAACAACAAAGACAAATATGAAAAAATGATCAAGCCGATGGCGATCGCATCGCGCTATGTCGAGTGGTCAATCTCCGCGGTTGATCAATGGATGGCCGTTTCGGACGTCGTGCTGATTCCGAACTCCTGCGATCCGTTCAGTGTCTGTAAATCCGCAAACCGGACGGTTCACGCTCTGATGTGCGGCATTCCTGTTGTTGCCACTGCAACTCCGGGACTAGCACCTTTAGCGGGCGGTTTGGCCACCGATGATTTTCTTATCGGCATGCGTCGTTATCTTTCCGACAAAAAAAATGGGCTAAGGGATATAGCGCTGGCGAAAAAGCTCATAGACAAGCACTTTAGCGCTCCAGTGATAGGTGACCTATGGGCGATGGTATTGCAAAGCGCTTTAGCTGAACCCGACGATACTTCGGCCGAAAGCGATGCCGAGATCGTCGTGGTGTTGCATCTGATTCAGGATCTGGATTTGGCCTTGCCTATCGTTCTCGAACTCAAGCAGCGGGGAATTCCGTTTCAAGTAATCTGCAGCCACGTGTTGCTGAAAGCATCTCCGCGAGTCATGAAAACCTTTGCGCAGCATGGCATCAATATAAGGGTGCTCCCCGCGACTGATCCGTTGACCTCTTTCCGTTTCGGCCCACGAACCAAAGCACTGCTATCGGTCTCGGAGACCAATCTCAGCCCTCATCGTTTTACTCGCTCACTTACCGAAGCGGCGAAAGCTATTGGCATCATGACGGCGACTTTGCAACATGGTCTTGAAAACGTAGGGCTGACCTATAGCGACAAGATTCAGTCGGTAGATCGCGTCAACTTTGCAGCAGATAAAATCTATCTTTGGGGTGGGCTCGACACGTTGCATCCTGAAGTCAGTAATGCCACTCGAATGAAATGTGTACCCATCGGCTGCCCCAAAATCAATCAGGTAGAAACTGCCGATCTCAGTGCTTTGATTGATCCGCAGGCATGCGTCGTTGGTGTGTTCGAGAACCTGCACTGGCATCGATATAGCGAAGACTATCGGCAGTTCTTCCTCGACGGCGTCACCGCCCTTGCTGAGCGCTTTCCCGATGTCATATTTCTGATCAAACCACACCACGCCGGGTTATGGCTGACCTCCCGTTATCAAGGTGAAAAGCCTGTGGCTTCAAACCTGATTATTGCCGACCCTAAACAGGCGCAATGGGAGCGCTATACAGCTGGCGGATTGTTGGGGCGCGTTAAAGCAGTCATCACCAGTCCTTCTACCGTTGCGCTGGATGCTGCCATGCGTGGATTGCCAGTGGCGGTGGTAACGCGCTCTCTCGAAACGGAGACATATAACCCGCTTTTTGCCATCGAACAGATGGCTGACTGGTCCACGTTCGTTGAGCGTGTACTGGATCATAGTCATGAACCAGAGCTTGAACAGCTATCCGAGCGCTTCGCCAGACGTATGGTACTGCAAGATGAAGCCGCCGCTGGAATAGTAGACAACTTGGTCTGTTCAACATCACTACACTCCCAGGTAACAAATCAATGACACAGCGTATTTTCATCACTGGCGGTGCCGGGTTCATCGGTAGCCGTCTGGTCAAGGCCCTGCTCAAGGAAGATGCTTCTCGTACTATTTGGGTCTACGACAACCTGCATCCTCAGGTTCATGGTGCTGATGCTGCTGATCCGATCTTTCCTTCGAATGTGCACTTCATCCGTGGCGACGTAGCTGACGGCCAAGCACTTGGACAGGCGGTGTCGCTGGCTGATCCGGAGCTGGTTTATCACTTGGCTGCCGAGACAGGTACTGGCCAATCCTATGACGAGCCGACCCGTTACTGTTCGGTGAACGTACTGGGCACGACTCACCTGATCGAAGCGCTGCGCAAGCAGAAAAATGTGCGCAAGGTGATTCTGGCTGCTTCGCGGGCGGTCTACGGCGAGGGTGGATATGCCGATGCCCGTGGGGTCGAATACGTTGGGTTGCCGCGCCAACCAGAAGCCATGACAGCGGGCGACTTCACCGTACCCCTGCCGGCAGGGGCATTACTTCCAGCCCGACCAATCGCCAGCCATGCCGGATTGCCGCCGGCACCCGCATCGGTGTACGCGTCGACCAAGTTGATGCAGGAATACCTGCTCTGCCAGGCTGGTGACGGCGCCCCTTGGAAAGCAACCATTCTGCGGTTCCAGAATGTCTACGGCCCAGGTCAGTCTCTACGTAATCCCTACACGGGCGTACTATCTATCTTCGCTCGTCAGCTGCTTGCCGGTGGAGAGCTCGCGATTTTTGAAGATGGTGATATAGCTCGTGATTTCGTTTTCGTGGATGACATCGTAGATGCGCTGGTCAAAGCTGAAGCCGCCGATGTAGCCCATGGCACCATCCTCGATATCGGCAGTGGAGAGCCGGTTTCCATCCTCGACATGGCCCGGATGCTGATGCGCAATCTGGGTGTGAACGATACCTCTTATAAAATCACCGGCCAGTTCCGGATTGGTGATATTCGCTATGCGTGCGCCAACATTACCGCCGCCCGAAGCGCCCTGAACTGGACCCCGAACGTGAGCATTCAGTCGGGTGTCGAACTTCTGGCCGAGTGGGCGAAGGTAGAATTCAAGAACGCTAACGTTTAAGAGGGAATTCGAATGGTTCACGATGATGAAGTGATTCGGGTATATGTGGGTGTTGATCGCTCGCAGCTACTGGCTGTTCCTGTACTCGAGTATTCGATCAAACGACACACCACCGCGAAGGTGGAGGTCATTCCGATGCTTGACCTGCCGGTGCCGGAACCCAAGGACCCGCGTAACGGACAGCGTACCGGCTTCTCTTTCAGCCGCTTTTGCATTCCCAAGCTCAGTGGTTACAAAGGCAAGGCGATTTATATGGACGCCGATATGTTGGTGTTCCGTGATATTCGTGAGCTGTGGAACATTCCGTTTGATGGCGCCAAGATCATCATCCAGCAGGAAGTAAAGTTCGCCGATGAGTCGACGCAGAAAGTCGGCGCGCCTAAGACCCGCAAGAAACAGTGCGCGGTCATGCTGCTGGATTGCGAGCGCCTTGATTGGGACGTTGAAAACATCGTCAACGGCATGGATGAAGGGCTTTACGATTACGACCAGTTGATGTCGGAACTGATTATTCTGGACGAAGAGCACGTTAAGTACGGTGTGCCGTTCGAGTGGAATAGCCTGGAGCATTGGGATACCGATACCCGGCTGATTCACTACACCGACGTGTACACCCAACCGTGGTCAGCGTGCGGTAATAAAAACGCCTGGCCGTGGTTCGCTGAAGTAAGGTTGATGCTGGCGGATGGTACGTTGACCCAAGCGGCGATCCAGAAGGAAATCGATCTCGGTTATTTCCGCCCTTCGCTCATTCGTGACATCAAATACCGTCACATGATCCCGTCGTTCCTCCATGGGTTATGGGACAAGAAGAACGCCGCTGCTGACAAGCTGTCTGGATATGTTCCACACAAGGCTGTATATGAGGCCAAGCGTCACCGTCAGAAAGTGATCAAGGCCTATGAAGCCAAGATGCAGGCTGAGCAGGATGCAATCAACAAGAAGGCTTCCAACGCATGATTGCGTTTCTCAAGTCGCTGTTCAAACCGCGTGTTGCGCAAACGTCGACTGATTTCGACGTTTGCGTTGACGGTAACCCTGATGGCCGCAACATTCTGATTTTTACCGAGAATGTGAATGCCACCTATTTCATCAGTTTTGATATTCCCCTGCGCGAAATGCATCGGCGCGGGGAGGTCAACTTTGCGGTGGTTTCCCAAAATCTGGTCGCCCGCAAGGGCGATGGATGCTGGAAGCAATGGAATGAAGCATTCAAGCCGCAGCTGGTGGTCATAACCCGGTATGGGCAGCCATTCGGCGAGCAAATCGTCGATTATTTCAAGTCCCAAAATATCCCGGTGGTCTACCACATTGATGACAACTTGCTGGAGATACCGCATTCATTGGGGGCGGAAATCCAAAAGCGCCAAGGCGCTCAGGATGTCATCGAAGCGCGTCGATATCAGCTTGCGCACTGTGATCTTATCTACGCTTCCACGCCTCATCTGGCGGGATTGTTGGGCAAGCTGTTCGCGCACCAGCCCGTTTATCATGGTATGTACGCACCTTTCATGGGCGAAAGGGTAGCGATCTCCCGACAGCCACGTCAGTATCAAACTGTGGGCTACATGGGGTCCAAGGGGCATCAGGAAGATCTCGACCTGGTAGTGCCCGCGCTTGAGCGCCTCCTGGATGAAAGACCACAACTTCGTTTTGAAGTTTTCGGCACTATTCAGATGCCCAAGTCCCTTGAGCGCTTCGGCGATCGGGTTAAGAGTCACAAGGTTAATAAAGCCTATGCGGAGTTTCTATCCGTATTGGCCGGACTGAACTGGGACATCGGACTGGCGCCGTTGGTCAATGAGGACTTCAATCTTTGCAAGGCTCCGACCAAGTTTATTGAATACACAGCGGCGGGCATACCCGTCATGGCGTCCGACATACCGGTCTACAGCAACGTCATTCCGCAAGGTGGTGGGGTTTTGGTGCATGAAGACTGGTTCAAGGCGCTGAGTGAACATCTCGACACTCCAGCTTTGGGGCAGCAGATGGTTGCGACTGCTCAGGAGTATTGTGCATCTCATTTCTCGATCGGCAGGCTGGAGCAGCAATTGCGAACAGTTTTTGAACGAGTTCTGAAGTCTTAAAAAGTTGCAGTAGTCAAAGTCCGAATGTTGGAGAAGCAATGTTGGTGATCAAATGAAGGGGAATGAATAGCAATGCTTTTCAACTCCATAGAGTATGTGATTTTACTCAGTGTCACACTGGCTTGTTATTGGCTATGCCCTGCTTTGCGTGGCCGCCAGTGGATAGTATTTCTGTCTAGTCTCTACTTCTATATGAGTTGGAGCAAAACATTCGGTCTCATGCTGCTGGGGGTAATTGCCGTCAATTGGTTGATTGGCGGCAAGGTATCCACTACCAAGTCGCGAGGCTGGCTTGTTCTTTCCTGTGTACTCAACCTTGCTTTGTTGTGTTACTTCAAGTACATGAACTTCTTTCTGGAGAACATTGAGTACATCGCCAGGCTTGAAGACCCATCATATGAGATTGGTTTGCTCAAGGTTATTTTGCCTCTGGGTATCTCCTTTTATGTGTTTGAGTTGATTTCATATCAGGTCGATGTGTATCAAGGGAAGTACACACATGAAAAAGATCCGCTGACCTTTGCGATATTCGTATTATTTTTTCCGCATTTAATTGCCGGGCCCATTTGCCGTGCCAGCCAGTTTATGCCACAGATTCATGTGAAGCAGAGTCTGGCAGGTGCTCACTTCTACAATGGGCTGTATTACTTTATCGCTGGGTTGGCGCTTAAGTGTGGAATCGCAGATGGTATTGCGCCGTTCATTAACGTGATCTTCAAAGCGCCGGAGCAGTACTCGGGATTTGACAACCTCTTCGCCGTGATCGGATTCGGCGTACAGATACTTTGTGACTTTTGGGGGTATTCGTTGATGGCATTGGGGGCCGCGCTGCTCTTTGGCTATGTGCTTCCCTACAACTTCAATGCGCCGTACTCCTCGTTGTCAATCAAGGAATTCTGGCGGCGGTGGCATATCACTCTAAGCAACTGGCTAAGGGATTATCTTTATATCGCCCTTGGTGGTTCGCGTAATCAGGTCAAGTGGAAAATTCAGAGAAATCTTATATTGACCATGTTGCTCGGAGGGCTCTGGCATGGTGCGAGCTGGAACTTCATCATTTGGGGGGGCTTGCACGGTGGCGCGCTCGCGATCAATCGATGGTTCGAGAACAGTCAGTTGCCCACGTCGATCAAGCGTCCGTTTCAGTATTTGCCTGTCGCGTGGTTGTTGACGATGGTGGTGGTATTTGTGGCGTGGATATTTTTCCGTGCAGCAACTGCCGGCGATGCAATGATGATGATCGAGCGGATCCTGATGCCGTCGACAGAGTGGTTTCAGACAAAACTGACTCCGCTGTTTTTCGAGCTGCTCGTCTTGTACGTTCCGCTGCAATGGTTCGTTCATCGCACAACCTACCAGCGCGATATTACCAATGCCTTTCCATGGCAGGCGGCAATGGGCTTTGCTGCGTTAGCACTTTTCTCTTACATTTATTATGTAGACGGAAATGACTTCATATACTTTCAATTCTGAGAGCCAGAAGCTCACTCGCTCCCGGTTGCTCAAGCTTTACGTATTGACTGCCTTGATGGTGGTGGGCGGCTTTGTGTGCCTGGAATTTGCAGTTCGTTTTCGAGAAACGCTCAAGCAGCCGGATGTATCTCAAAGCGCCGCGGAACTGATGGCCGCTTTGCCCACTATGACAGTCTCAGGTCGAGAGCTGAATAATCAGTTATTGATCCAGAATGTCACTTTGTTTAGCCAGTATCCTGAGCCACTGGAAATAACTTCGGGGTATGTAGGGACCTCTCGTAGCAAAATTCTGCACCCGAGACGTTTTGGTCATCAGAATGCCATCGTGGGTGCAGGGAATTCCTATAACGAGATGAGTTATGGATTGCTGCTTCAGGCAGAAATTCTTCGCTTGAGGTTTCCGAATCTGAAGCGAGTTTATGTTGAAACGTCTTTCTTGCTCAGGACCTCTGCGAACTTGAATGTAGCACCTGATCACATCAAGTATCTGCCCTTGTTAAAAACGCTGGCTCCTTTGTGCTCGGACGAAGTCCCCGGTTGCCAGCATGTTTTCGCGGAACTGGACAAGCAAGGCAAGATCAGTTGGAAGCCTGAAACACGTCTCCACAGAAGCGAGTTGCGGCTTACTTCGTTATTGGCGAACTCCGATGATTCAACTCCTGTAAAGCAGGATCCTCTACTCGCACATCTTGAATCAAACGGTGAAAAAAAAGGCCGTTTCAATGCCTTGATTGCAAAGAACGAAATGCTTCCTGAAGTGGCTAATGAGAATGTCAAGGTTCAGCGGATGCGTAACATTTCCAGCAACGCGCCATGGGATGGGTTGTTTGATTTGTTTGCACGTTGGGGGCAGAAACATGGGATTCAGATCGTTATGTTTCAGCCGCCGGTTCGATCAGATCTTTACGCCTATCAGGTCAAGTACGGCCTCCAGCAACATGTGGAAGATCTGCAGAGAGTCTCTTCTAAATACAATATTCCCTTTATCGATCTGGATAAGCCTGAGTTAGGTTATATCAACGACTGGAGCTTGTTCAGTGATGAAGATCATTTGGAAACGTGCGTTGGTAGCGGGTTGTTGATTCTGGCGGTAGACGCCGGCGTCAAGCGCTATGAACAACAGCAGGATCTACAGCCAGTCATAAAGCGATCGATGGTTGAGGAAGAAAAGAATAAAGACCTCGAATCCTGTCTGAATTGAGGCCTTTTCTAGAGCTTAAAAAGAGAAGCTCTCGAGGGCCATAATTTACAGGCTGTGTGCTTGACGGGCCAGTGTTTGATATCCGAATGGCTGGCTCAATAAAGAATTTGCCGATTTGAAGTCGGGTTGGGGACGAAAATGAATTTACGGGCCGATGAACAAAGTGAGCCACTGAATACATATGGTGCAACTTCACCTGTTCGTGTCTTTGTTGCCGCGACTCCGGCCGAGTGGCTGCCAATGCGGGTTCTGGAGTTTTCGATCCGGGAGCGTACTTCGTTGCCAGTCGAGTTGTCTGCGATTTACAGCCACAAGCGCGAGATTCCACAGCCCAAAGGTATGGAAAACAGAGCACGTACGCCGTTTTCCTTTCAGCGCTTTCTCATACCTGAACTGTGTCAGTTCAATGGCCGCGCTATTTACATGGATGCGGACATGCAGGTTTTTGAGGATATCGAGGGGTTATGGAATCAGCCATTCTCCGATAATGACTTGTTGACCGTCGCAAGCGGGGGCGAAGGGCGTCGTCCGCAGTTCAGTGTGATGGTTCTGGATTGCGAGCGACTCAACTGGAGGATTGAGGACATCGTTTCCGATCTGGATAGCGGCAAACTTGAATATCGAACGCTTATGTTCGAGATGACTGTTGCCCAAAAGATCGGCTACTCGGTCCCGGTGATCTGGAACTCTCTGGAACACTTCAGGGAGGGAGAGACTGCATTGCTGCATTATACGGATATGAACACCCAGCCTTGGGTGTCGCTCGAAAACAAGAATGGTCACGTCTGGATGGCGTGTTTGAGACGGGCCGTCGCCAGCGGATTTATCAGCCGTGATGAACTCGTCCGGGAAATCAGGCAGCGCCATGTCAGGCCTACACTCTTGACCCAGCTTGACTCCGGAGAGGACCAAGCCGGCAAGTTGAGTGTGGTTGCTGTTATGCGAGATCTTTTCTTTGTGGCCCCGTACCACGCGCTGGGTAAAAAAATCCTGGGACGTCTGAGAACCAGAACTCTTTATTACCTGCGTCTGTGTCGCTACATCATTGCAAAATTTGAATCAAAAAGTCAGTAGAGCGTACGTTATCAACTCAGCGGGTTTGATCAGATTTTGTTCAGAAAGATTGCAATGATTAGGCTGATATTACCCAGTACTGACTGACGGTATATTCCCGATCTTTTCATGAGGCGAAGCCGTTGAATGAATGGGCTGAGGCGACCCTGACGAAAATTCTGCAGGGTTTGGCTATTCGCCGAAGTCAATTCATTCTTTACGGCTTCAAGGGTCTGGAGATTGTAGTCGCTCCAGCTTCTGAAGCGACCGTCGATTAACTTGCCCACTCGGCTCAGTCGTTCCATCAGGCCAGAATTGGCACCGATGACGTTTGCGCTGTGCTGTCGATAATCGAGAGTAGGCTTCAAGTCATATATGACATGCCCTCCACAAGCCGTTATCAGCAGATAACTCAGCCAGTCGTGTGCCACGATAGTTGTGGTGTCAGGCACTTTTCTCAAAAGATCGCGGGCTGCATTATTCAGCAGCATGGTATTAGCGCCCGCAATACTCTGAATCAATGCGTTCTGAAATTCAGGGGGCTTCGTGAATGCTGGAGAAAACCCAGTAATTTTTCTGTCTTCGTCAATCAAACGTGTACGTGAGCAGTACAGCGCCGGCAAGTGGGAAGGTAGTTTTTCCAAATGTCGGATACTTCTATACAGCTTGTTATCGAACCAGATATCGTCCTGATCACTGAAAGCATAGAAGTCTGCACGTATGTTCGAGTTGCGTACCAATGACATGAAGTTTTCAGCAAATCCGGCGCGAGGGCCGCTGAATAAATGAATACGTTGTGAATCGATCAGTTCCTGATAGTTTTTCAATAACGCAAGTGTTCCGTCGGTGGAGCCATCATCGGATATGTACAGCGTCCAGTTTTGATGGGTCTGCGCTATGAGCGAATCGATCTGCTCCTTGAGATAGGCTTGTCCATTGTACGTACACATCAGAATTGCGACTTTACACTGAGAGAGCGATTTCATCGGGGCTTCAACGGGTAGGTCAGAACCTGTTTGACCGGTTCGGGGCGTTTGCTGCTCCATGCGTCCTCACGTTTTGAGTTAGAAATTGCGTTAGCAGTGGTTAAAAAACAGGTTGGTGGCCTCATGATATCGCTCATGGAATCCAGAGCGGGAAACGGGATGCGCACAGGGCGTGCATTTTATCTGTCCGGCAGGTTTAATCTCTAGTTTTTTGCGTTTTAATACGGCTTTTGGTGATGGCTTTTTTCGGTTTCGCACGAAGGTGTCAGTTGACTTGTCAAAGATGATACTTGACGGTGCGTAATTGCTGCTTCCTTTGGAGTAATCGATATGAATGGACGGATGGTTAATGGATAAGATGCGAATATTCCTGCTTGGAATGCCTCGCCAAAGAAAACGTCTGATTCAGGTAATCATGGACGTCTTTCTGGTATGGATATCGCTCTGGGGATCGTTTGTGGTTCGGTTGGGAATCGAAAACGTCACTCAGCCCATCGAGACGCACCTCTGGCTTTTTATCAGTGCGCCGCTGATCTCCATCCCTTTGTTCATTCGATTCGGCATGTATCGCGCCGTGATGCGTTATTTCGGGAATGATGCGCTGATCGCTATCATCAAAGCAGTCAGCCTGTCAGCGCTTCTCCTCGCTTTGGTGGTCTTCTGGTACAGCAATCACAAAACTGTGGTGCCGCGTTCCATCATCTTCAATTATTGGTGGTTAAGTCTGGTCATCATCGGTGGGCTGCGGTTATGCATGCGCCAGTATTTCATGGGGGACTGGTTCACAGCAGCCAAACATGTCCCATTCACCAGCCGCGACGATGGCCTGACCAAGGTCGCGATCTATGGCGCGGGTGTTGCCGGTAATCAGTTGGTTGCTGCACTTCGCATGGGCCGTGTGATGCGTCCTGTGGCCTTTATCGATGATGATGCAAGTATTGCGGATCGCTCCATCTCCGGGCTTCAGGTCTACAAGCCTAAACACATTCAGCAAATGATCGATGTCACGGGGGCCCAGGAAATCTTGCTCGCGCTACCATCGTCGACCCGGGCGCGACGTCGGGAGATCCTGAATTTGCTTGAAGGTTTTCCTCTGCATGTCCGCAGCGTTCCAAACTTTACCGATCTGGCCAGTGGTCGAGTAAAAGTCGAAGACATTCAGGAGGTTGACATCGCTGATTTGTTGGGACGGGATGCTGTACCGGCACAGCCTGATCTGCTTGAGCGTTGTATCAAGGGAAAGACCGTTATGGTCACAGGTGCGGGGGGGTCCATAGGTTCAGAGTTGTGCCGACAGATTTTTTTGCTCGGGCCAACCACATTGCTTTTATTTGAGCACAGTGAATTCAATCTTTACAGCATCCTTTCGGAACTGGAACAGCGGGGATGCCGGGAATCAGTGGATGTTCAATTGCTGCCGATTCTGGGGTCCATTCGTCATCAGGAGAAGCTGCTGGACGTGATGAAGACCTGGAAAGTGGACACGGTCTACCACGCGGCAGCTTATAAACATGTTCCGATGGTTGAGCACAACATTGCCGAGGGCGTGCTGAACAATGTTATTGGTACACTCAACACGGCTCAGGCTGCGCTACAGTCGGGTGTCGCAAACTTCGTCCTGATCTCCACCGACAAAGCAGTGCGTCCTACCAATGTCATGGGCAGTACTAAACGGCTTGCCGAATTGACGCTGCAGGCGCTCAGTCGGGAGATTGCTCCGGTATTGTTCGGTGATAAGGCCAATATCTCTCGAGTCAACAAAACCCGTTTTACCATGGTCCGATTCGGTAACGTTTTGGGCTCTTCTGGTTCCGTAATTCCACTATTCCACAGTCAGATAAAGTCTGGCGGCCCGCTGACGGTCACTCACCCGAAAATCACCCGCTACTTCATGACGATCCCGGAAGCAGCACAATTGGTCATCCAGGCAGGTTCGATGGGGCAAGGCGGCGATGTATTTGTTCTGGACATGGGAGAACCCGTAAAAATCGTCGAACTGGCAGAGAAGATGATCCATCTCTCAGGCTTGAGTATCCGATCAGAGCGTAATCCGCACGGTGATATTTCCGTTAAGTTCACTGGTTTGCGTCCTGGAGAGAAACTTTACGAGGAGCTGTTGATCGGCGATAACGTGTCGGCCACGCCGCATCCGATGATCATGTCGGCCAATGAAGATCACCTCTCATGGGACGTTCTCAAGGTCCGGTTGGGCGAACTGCTGCTAGCCGTCGAGAAAGACGATTATTCCCGCGTCCGCCAACTCCTCCGAGAAACCGTCAGCGGCTACACCCCCGATGGCGAGATCGTCGACTGGATCTATCAACAGCGACGTCTCGAACCCTGATTGTTTCACATCCTGTAACGCACGCATTTTTGACATGCGCCAACCATCACCTACTTTTGAGGAGCAGCTTCGGAAAAGCTGCTTTCTCAAATGATGATGGAGCGTCACTTATGCGTACCGGTTACTTCTACTCCTTGGTTTTTGCCTTCCTCACCAGTGCCTCGATTGCTGCGATTGCAGCGCCCGTTGCGCCGTCGGAGCCAGTGAAGGCGCCGATCGTGATGGACGCTGCGGTATCTTCCCAGACTGCAAAAATCGATCTCAACGAAGCCGACTCGGCGACGCTGCAAAAGGAACTGTCAGGCGTAGGTGAGGCCAAGGCCAAAGCGATTGTTACGTATCGCGAAACAAACGGGCCGTTCTCCTCGGTCGATGAGTTGCTGGAAGTGAAGGGGATCGGCAAGGCGATCCTGGATCGCAATCGCGATAAGCTGGAAGTGAACTAAGCTGATTGTTCAACGCCAAGGGGCCGGTCATTGACCGGCCTTTTTGTTTTTCTGTTCGCGAGTTTGGCAGGGAAGGCGAAGGGGACGCTCGTCGGATAGCAAAAAATTACGGCTATCATATTGGCTTTGGATTATGCCTATAATAATTTCCACGCGCTCTGCATCAAAAGGATTCAGAGGCGATCCCTCAAGCATTTCAGGAGTACGGTCATGAATTCGGTTGCAGCCCAAGGTACGGCTCTTGTCACGGGTGCATCTTCCGGTATCGGTGCGATTTACGCTGAGCGGTTGGCAGCGCGTGGGTTCGATCTGTTGTTGGTCGCCCGTGATCTGGAACGCCTGGAAAACGCCGCGAGCCATTTGCGCGAGGCTCATGGCGTTCAGGTCGAAGTGATGAAGGCGGATCTGACGCAGAAAGATGACGTGCTCAAACTGGAGCAACGCCTGCGCAGTGACTCGAGCATCAGCCTGTTGGTCAACAACGCAGGTGTTGCGGCTGACGGTCTGTTGGCCAACGCCGATCTGGAGAATCTGGAGCGTTTGATCCAGCTCAATGTCACCACGGTCACCCGACTGGCATCGGCCGCTGCGGCGAGTTTCGCCAAGGCTGGTCGCGGCACGATCATCAACATCGCCTCGGTGGTGGCGCTGTTTCCTGAGCGCTTCAATGCCACTTACAGCGCCAGCAAAGCTTACGTGTTGAGCCTCACCCAATCGCTGAATGCCGAACTCGACGGCACAGGGGTCAAGGTGCAAGCGGTACTGCCCGGCGTCACCCGCACGGAAATCTGGGAGCGCTCCGGTATCGACGCCAGCGGCATCCCGGCAGACATGGTGATGGAGGCCGGCGAGATGGTGGATGCAGCGCTGGCCGGTCTGGATCAAGGCGAACTCATTACCATCCCTTCCTTGCCGGATGCAGACGAGTGGCATGCGTTTGTCGCAGCGCGTCACGTGATGGCACCGAATCTGTCGCGCAGTTCGGCAGCCAGTCGTTACAAATAAGTTCTTCTGAATCGGTGAGAGGTATACGCGGTATGGATCAGCGTCGAGTAGTCGTCACGGGCATGGGCCTGGTATCACCTTTGGGCAGCGGCGTCGAAGTCGTTTGGCAGCGTTTGCTCGCCGGGCGTTCGGGATTGCGCAGCTTGCCGGATGCGGTGGTCGCTGATTTGCCGGCAAAAATCGGTGGTGCGGTGCCAACCCTGGAAGACGATGCCGAGGCGGGGTTCGATCCTGATCGGGCCACGCCACCCAAAGAACAGAAGAAGATGGACCGCTTCATCATGTTTGCCATGGAGGCGGCCCGACAGGCGCTGGAGCAGGCCGGTTGGCATCCAAAAGAGGGTAGGGATCAGGAGCGCACAGCGACGATCATCGGTTCCGGTGTCGGCGGCTTTGGTGCCATAGCCGACGCCGTTCGCACGACTGACAGTCGCGGCCCCCGCCGTCTGTCGCCGTTTACCATTCCATCCTTTCTGGTCAATCTGGCAGCCGGTCACGTGTCGATTCAGCACGGCCTCAAAGGTCCATTGGGCGCGCCGGTAACTGCCTGCGCCGCCGGGGTTCAGGCGATTGGCGACGCTGCACGAATGATTCGGGCTGGTGAAGCGGATATCGCCGTGTGCGGTGGTGCGGAAGCTGCGATTGACCGGGTCAGTCTTGCGGGTTTCGCCGCGGCACGAGCTCTGTCCAGCGGCTATAACGACACCCCGGAGCGCGCCTCACGTCCATTCGACAGCGGTCGTGACGGCTTTGTCATGGGCGAAGGCGCGGGCCTGCTGGTGATCGAGTCTCTGGAACACGCCTTGGCACGCGGTGCGAAACCCTTGGCCGAACTGGTCGGTTACGGCACCACCGCCGACGCCTATCATCTGACCGCCGGCCCTGAAGATGGCAGCGGTGCACGGCGTGCAATGGAGTTGGCCTTGGCGCAGGCCGGTATCGCGCCGGATCAGGTGCAGCACCTGAACGCTCATGCCACTTCCACACCGGTGGGTGATCTTGGCGAGCTGGCAGCAATCAAAAGTGTGTTCGGCTCGCAGAACAAAATCGCCGTGACCTCGACCAAATCCGCTACCGGTCATCTGCTCGGCGCTGCCGGCGGGCTCGAAGCGATCTTCACGCTGTTGGCGATACGTGATCAGGTGGTACCGCCGACGCTCAACTTCGACAACCCCGATCCTGCGAGTGAAGGCGTGGACATCGTCCATGGCCGGGCCCGATCAATGCCGATCGAATATGCATTGTCCAACGGCTTTGGCTTTGGTGGGGTGAATGCCAGCGTGTTGTTCAAGCGATGGCAGGCTTAGCCTTCTGCTTGCTTGAGATGGTCGCGGGTGATGTCGAGAATGCGCTGCGCAAACCCGGCATCCGCGACACTGCGCGACAGTAACAGAGCGCCAACTAAAGTCGACATGATAACGATGGCTCGGTCGGCGCTGTTGTCACTTTGCAGGGTGTTCTCGATCTGGCTCAGTCGCGCGTTGAGTACGGCGTCGCTGGTTGGACTGGGTTGTCCGCGCAGTCCCAGCTCCGAGGAAATGGTCAGCAGGGGGCAGCCTTCATGAGGGGATGTCTGATGCCATTCTGACAGGTAGGTGTCGATAAACACCTGCAACGGATTGTCCTGCGCAAAAATTTCAGCGCATAACCCATCGACTTGATCGCTTGCCTCTTGCAGTGCTTTTTCGACCAACTCGTCTTTGGATTTGAAGTGCGAATAAAAGCCGCCATGGGTCAGTCCCAGGGCTTTCATCAAAGGCTGCAGTCCGGTTGCACCGATCCCGTCCTTGCGAAATCGTGCCGACGCTTCCTTGATAATGCGCTGATGGGTCTGGGCTTTATGATCCTGCGAGTAACGCATCGGGAACTCTCCGCAACAATGCCGCCATCTTAACCAAGGAAAATTAAATGGTGACTGTACTTCTACTTCTAAAAAGCGTGCGGAAACGCCGATACGGATCTGAAAAACAAACCCCGCCAATCAGGCGGGGTTTTTGTTAACGATCTTGTGCTTCTTTTGCATCCATTTCCGAGTTGCGTTGCGCAACGCGCTTACGTTCTTCATCGGTCAGTTCGACCTTGTTGGCGGTGTCTCGCAACATCATCAATCCGCCAACGATCGAGCCGATTGCAACAACCAGAATCAACCAAGCATACCAAGGCATAACGGCTCTCCTTAATGGCAGATCGACGGACGAGGATTTCGCCGTGCGATGCTGCATACCACATTTGAGCGAAGCGGCTTCGCAGTGGTTCCATTCTAGGCCCGTTATGCCCTGTGCACCCGAAGTCCCTTAACGCCCGGTCAGCATCGCATCGGCTGGCGCGTTGGCGCGTAGTTGCCCGGTGAGCATGAAGTAGCCAAAACCGACCGCCATGAAGCCTAGAAATATCAGCCCGATCAACGCATTGAACCACGCCATCGCCACCAGGCACACCACCGCCAGCACCAGTGCAATCATCGGCACCAGCGGGTAGCACGGTGCGCGAAAGGTGCGCTCCAGATTCGGCTCGGATTTACGCAGTTTGAACAGGCTGAGCATGCTCATGATGTACATCACGATTGCGCCGAATACCGCCATGGTGATCATCGCGGCAGTGAGGGTCATGCCGCCGAGGTTGATCAGGCCGTCGCTGTAGATCGCGGCAATGCCGATGATGCCGCCGACGATGATCGCCCGGTGCGGTGTCTGGAAGCGCGACAGCTTGGCCAGCGAAGCGGGCAGATAACCGGCGCGGGCGAGGGCGAAGAACTGGCGCGAATAGCCGAGGATGATGCCGTGGAAACTCGCCACGAGGCCGAACAGACCAATCCAGACCAGCATGTGCAGCCAGCCGGAGTTGTCGCCGACCACGGTTTTCATGGCTTGCGGCAGGGGATCGTTGATGTTCGCCAGGGTGCGCCAGTCGCCGACGCCACCGGCAAAGAACATCACGCCCATAGCCAGCAGCACCAGGGTCAGGATGCCGCTGATGTAAGCCTTGGGAATCGTGCGTTTCGGATCCTTGGCTTCTTCGGCAGCCATCGCTGCGCCTTCAATCGCCAGGAAAAACCAGATCGCAAACGGAATCGCGGCGAACATCCCGGCAATTGCGGGTGCCCCGAACACATCCGAACCGGCCCAGCCATTGAGCGCGAAGTTGCTGAAGCTGAAGGCTGGTGCGACGACGCCCATGAACACCAGCAGTTCGGCGACGGCGAGCACGCAGACGATCAACTCGAAGGTTGCCGCCAGTTTCACCCCAAGGATGTTCAATCCCATAAAGACGATATACGCACCGACTGCTGCGTGTTTCGGATCGAGGGCCGGAAACTGCACATTTAAGTAGGCGCCGATGGCCAAGGCAATTGCCGGTGGTGCGAAGACAAATTCGATCAGCGTCGCCAGCCCGGCGATCAATCCACCTTTTTCCCCGAACGCACGACGGCTGTAGGCAAACGGCCCGCCCGCGTGAGGAATCGCGGTCGTCAGTTCGGTGAAGCTGAAGATAAAACAGGTGTACATGGTCGCGACCATGAACGAGGTCACCAGGAAACCCAGCGTTCCGGCCACGCCCCAGCCGTAACTCCAGCCGAAGTATTCCCCGGAAATCACCAGCCCCACGGCGATGCCCCACAGGTGCAGCGTGCCCAGCGTGGGTTTGAGTTGTGTGTTCATGCGTTTGCTCCCTGAACGGTTTGGAAAGCTCGGGGGAGGGCGTGTGCAGTGGGCGTGCCATCGCGCTGAAACAAGTCGTAATGAGTTCAAAGCTGTCGCAGGGGGGATGATTGGCGGTGGATGCATGGGTTTTGTGCGCCAGTTGAGTGCGATGTTGTCTGCGCCGCCGCCTTCGAGAGCAGGCTCGCTCCCACATTATGAAATGCGTTCCCCCTGTGGGAGCGAGCGTGCTCGCGAAGAGGCCAGCCCAAACACCGCATAAATCGCCCGTAAAGCCCGCATAAACCCACTCTTTACGCTTTCTTTATGCCCCGCCACACCCCTCGGTCTCGTTCCTTTACAGCCTCCTTTCCGACAATGCCTCCACACGCGGCAATACGCCGTAACACGGAGATCTTCCATGAGCGTTCTGGACGGGGTGTCACTGCTATTGGCAGTGGGGCTGTTCATTTATCTGTTGGTTGCGCTGTTGCGCGCGGATCGGAACTAGGAGCGGCTATGCACAGTTATGATTATTGGCTGATCCTCGCGTTTTTCGCGGTGGTTCTGTTGCCGGCGCCGTTCCTCGGGCGCTTCTACTACAAAGTGATGGAAGGTCAGCGCACCTGGCTGACGCCGATTCTCGGCCCGGTCGAGCGCGGTTGCTATCGCATCGCCGGTGTCGATGCGCAGGCTGAGCAGAGCTGGCAGAAATACACGCTGGCGCTGTTGGCGTTCAACCTCGCCGGTTTCCTGCTGCTGTTCGCGATTCTGTTGTTCCAGGATCACTTGCCGCTGAACCCGCAGAACCTGCCGGGCCAGGAGTGGACCCAGGCGTTCAACACCGCGGTCAGCTTTATGACCAATACCAACTGGCAGTCCTACAGTGGTGAAGCGACCCTCAGCTACCTGAGCCAAATGGTCGGCCTCACCGTGCAGAACTTCGTCAGCGCCGCCACTGGCCTCGCCGTACTGGTTGCGCTGTGCCGTGGTATCGGTCGCAAGTCGACCAAGACCCTTGGCAACTTCTGGGTCGACATGACCCGTGCCACCCTCTACGGCCTGCTGCCGCTGTGCTTGCTGCTGGCGCTGTATCTGGTCTGGCAGGGCGTGCCGCAAACCTTCGCTCAGTATGTGAACGCTGTGACCATGCAGGGTGTTGATCAGGTGATTCCGCTCGGCCCGGCCGCCAGCCAGATTGCGATCAAGCAATTGGGCACCAACGGTGGTGGCTTCTTCGGCGTGAACTCGGCGCACCCGTTCGAGAACCCGACTGCGTGGAGCAACCTGTTCGAAGTCGCTTCGATCATCCTGATCCCGGTCGCGCTGGTGTTCACCTTCGGCCACTACGTCAAAGACTTGCGTCAGAGCCGCGCGATCATCGCCTGCATGTTGGCGCTGTTCCTGATTGGCGGCGCGACCTCTCTGTGGGCCGAATATCAACCGAATCCGACCCTTAACAACGCCGCCGTCGAACAGACCGCGCCGCTGGAAGGCAAGGAAGCGCGCTTTGGCACCACCGCCACCGTGTTGTGGTCGGTGACCACCACTGCGGCGTCGAACGGCTCGGTCAACGCCATGCATGACAGCCTCAACCCGCTCAGCGGCATGGTCGCGCTGGTCAACATGATGGTTGGCGAAGTGATCTTCGGTGGCGTCGGTGCCGGGCTCTACGGCATGTTGCTCAACGTGTTGATCGCGGTGTTCCTCGCCGGCCTGATGATCGGCCGCACACCTGAATATCTGGGCAAGAAACTGCAGGCGCGGGAAGTGCAATTGCTGGTGGTGACCCTGCTTGTGATGCCGGTTGGCGTACTGGTGCTCGGCGCGATTGCCGCTGTCCTGCCAGGCCCGGCAGCGACCATCAGCAACCCTGGCCCGCACGGTTTCAGTCAGTTGCTGTACGCCTACACCTCGGCCAGTGCCAACAACGGTTCGGCGTTCGGTGGTCTGAGTGCGAACACACCGTTCCACAACCTGATGCTCGGTCTGGGTATGTTGATCGGTCGCTTCGGTTACATCCTCCCGGTTCTGGCATTGGCCGGCAGCCTGGCGATGAAGAAAACCGCACCGATCGGCCAGAACAGCTTCCCGACTCACGGCCCGCTGTTCGTGACCCTGTTGACCGTGACCATTTTGCTGGTGGGCGGCCTGACTTTCCTGCCGACTCTGGCGCTCGGCCCTATCGCCGAACACTTGAGCATGGGCTTCTAAGCCTCTCTATTTAGGAGCTGCATCATGAATATGCCTGCAATCAAACCCGCTGCTGCAAAAGCACCGGAACAAGCGAAAACCGCGATCTCGGCACTGTGGCGCCCGGCGCTGGTGCAAGCGTTCGTCAAGCTCGACCCACGGCAGCTCAAGCGTTCGCCGGTGATGCTGGTGGTCGAACTGACCGCGATCTTCACCACCGTGCTGTGCTTCATTCCGGACGCTGATGTGCCGACGTTCGTCGCCGCGCAAATCGCTCTGTGGCTGTGGTTCACCGTGTTGTTCGCCAACTTCGCCGAGGCACTGGCCGAAGGTCGCGGCAAGGCCCGCGCCGACAGCCTCAAGGCTGGCAGCGAAGGCTTGAGCGCACGACGCAAACAGGCCAATGGCAGCTTTCAGGTCGTGCCCGCCACTAGTCTGCGCAAAGGCGATGTGGTGCGCGTCGAAGCGGGGGAGATGATCCCCGGTGACGGCGAAGTCATTGAAGGCATCGCGGCGGTCAACGAAGCGGCGATAACCGGTGAATCGGCACCGGTGATTCGCGAGTCCGGCGGCGACCGTTCTGCGGTCACGGGTAACACTCGACTGGTGTCGGACTGGCTGCTGGTGAAGATCACCGCCAACCCCGGTGAGTCGACCCTCGACCGCATGATCGCGCTGGTCGAAGGTGCCAAGCGCCAAAAGACCCCAAACGAAGTCGCGCTGGACATCCTGCTGATCGGCCTGACCCTGATCTTCCTAGTCGTGGTCGTGACCCTGCAACCGTTCGCCCGCTTCGCCAACGGCAGCCTGCCGCTGGTGTTCCTGGTGGCGCTGTTGGTCACGCTGATTCCGACCACCATTGGCGGTCTGCTCTCGGCGATCGGTATCGCCGGGATGGATCGTCTGGTGCGCCTGAACGTGATCGCCAAGTCTGGCCGTGCAGTAGAGGCGGCGGGTGACGTGCACGTGCTGCTGCTCGACAAGACCGGCACCATCACTTTCGGTAACCGTCGTTGCAGCGCGGTGTATGCCGCGCCGGGCGTCAGTGGTCGCGATTTGGCCGAGGGGGCGCTGTTCGCCTCGCTGGCTGACGATACTGCTGAGGGTAAGTCGATCGTCGAGTACCTGCGCGGTCTGCATCCGCAGCCCGAGCCGTCGCCGGAAACCCTGACTGCCGTGCCGTTCAGCGCTGAAACCCGCTTGTCCGGTGTCGACTATCAGGGCCGCGTTTATCGCAAAGGTGCAGTGGATTCGCTGCTGAGTTTCATCGGCCAAAAACGCTCCGATCTCGCCCCGGCGTTGTCGCGAGAAATCGACAAGATCGCCCAGAGCGGTGGCACACCGTTGCTGGTCTGCGTCGACGGCAAACTGCTCGGTGCGATCCACCTCAAGGACGTGGTGAAACCTGGTATTCGCGAGCGTTTTGCCGAACTGCGCAAGCTGGGGATTCGCACGGTAATGGTTACCGGCGACAACCCGCTGACCGCTGCCGCCATCGCCGCTGAAGCAGGCGTGGATGACGTGCTGGCTGAAGCGACCCCGGAGAAAAAACTCGCCCGTATTCGTCACGAGCAAAACGACGGTCGCCTGGTCGCCATGTGCGGCGACGGCGCCAACGACGCCCCGGCACTGGCTCAGGCTGACGTCGGTATGGCGATGAACGACGGCACACAGGCCGCGCGTGAAGCAGCCAACATGGTCGATCTCGACAGCGACCCGACCAAGCTGCTGGACGTGGTGCAGATCGGCAAGGAATTGCTGGTGACTCGCGGTGCGCTGACGACCTTTTCCATCGCCAACGACGTGGCCAAATACTTCGCGATCCTGCCAGCGCTGTTCGCCTCGATTTATCCGCAACTGGGCGTGCTGAACATCATGCAGTTGACCAGTCCGCAGAGCGCGATTCTGTCGGCCATTGTGTTCAACGCTTTGATCATCGTGGTGCTGATTCCATTGGCCCTGCGCGGTGTGCGAGTGCAGGCGGCGAGTGCGGCGGCGTTGTTGCGCCGTAATCTGTTGATCTATGGCGTGGGCGGGATTCTGGTGCCGTTCGTGGGTATCAAGGCGATCGATATGTTGCTCACGGCGTTGCATCTGGTTTGAGGCTGTGAAGAGCCCCTCACCCTAACCCTCTCCCAGGGGGAGAGGGGACTGATCGAGTTGAATGTTTGAGGTACACCGACCTGAAAAATCGAGCCGAACTCAGGTTTTGAACTGAAAAAAGATCGGCTCCCTTTCCCCCTCGCTCCCCTGGGGGAGAGGGCTGGGGTGAGGGGGAAAGATTTCCCTGACACCCCGCAAAAGTTTGCCCAACGAATTAGAGGATTTTGAAATGTCCACAATGATACGTCCGGCCCTGAGCCTGCTGGTGCTGATGACCCTGGTCACCGGCGTCGCCTACCCACTGGTAGTCACTGGCGTCGCGCAAGTCGCGTTCCCCGCTCAAGCCAATGGCAGTCTGGTCCAGGACGCCGCCGGCAAAGTCCGCGGCTCATCCCTGATCGCACAGGATTTCGTCGGCGATGCGTGGTTCCATCCGCGTCCTTCGGCGGGCGCATTTGCTACCGTGTCCAGCAGCGCAAGCAACCTGGCGCCAAGCAACCCGGCACTCGCCACGCGAGTGATCGACGAAGCCAACAAACTGCAAGTTCCTGGGCAAGGCCCGGTGCCGTTGGCGTTGCTGACCACCTCCGGCAGCGGCCTCGATCCGCACTTGCCACCGGCGGCAATTGCCTATCAACTGGCGCGAGTTGCAGCCGCACGCAATCTGCCGGTGTCGACCGTGCAGCAGTTGCTTGATGCACATATCGAACAGCCGCTGGTAGGGCCGCCAGTGGTGAATGTGCTGGAGCTGAACATGGCACTGGAAAAACTCTGAATCGGCGGCGCGGCCATTCGCGAGCAGGCTCGCTCCCACAGCTGTACGCGTTCCAAATGTGGGAGCGAGCCTGCTCGCGAAGAGGGCCGAAAGAACACCGCATAACTATCAGGAAGAGAGAGCATCAAGCATGAGCGATTCCGGCCGCGCCGACGCGCTGTTAGCAGACCTGTCCCGCGACGGCCGTGGCCGGCTCAAGGTTTTCCTCGGTGCCGCGCCCGGCGTCGGCAAGACCTACGCCATGCTCCAGGCCGCGCACACCCAACTGCGCCAAGGCGTGAAAGTCATTGCTGGTGTCGTCGAAACCCATGGCCGTGCCGAGACCGAAGCACTGCTCGGCGGTCTGCCGCAGCAGCCGTTGGTGCGCTCGGAATACCGTGGCGTGATGCTTGAAGAAATGGACCTCGACGGCATCCTCGCCGCCAAGCCAAAACTGGTGCTGGTTGATGAACTGGCCCACAGCAACGCCCCCGGCAGCCGTCACGCCAAACGTTGGCAAGATATTCAGGAACTGCTCGCCGCTGGCATCGACGTGTTCACCACCGTCAACGTCCAGCATCTGGAAAGCCTCAACGATCAAGTGCGCGGCATTACCGGCGTGCAAGTACGCGAAACCCTGCCGGACTGGGTGCTGCAAGAAGCCTACGAACTGCTGCTGATCGACCTGCCGCCGCGCGAACTGCTAGAGCGTCTGCGCGAAGGCAAGGTCTACGTGCCGGAGCAGGCCCGGGCGGCCATCGATGCATTTTTCACCCAGACCAACCTCACCGCACTGCGCGAGCTGGCCATGCAAACCGCGGCGGCGCAAGTCGATAACGACCTCGCCCAAGGCTATCGCCAACTCGGCCAAGCCGCGCCAGCCGTGCGCGGTCGTTTGCTGGTCGGGGTTGATGGCGATGCCCACGCCGAGCGCCTGGTGCGTCACGCCAGTCGCGTTGCCCAACGGCGCCATCTGCCGTGGAGTCTGGTACACGTCGACAACGGCACGGTGCGCGACGAGCAATCGCGTCTGCGCCTGCAAAGCGCCCAGCAACTGGCCGAGCGCCTTGGCGGCGAAGTGGTGTTGCTGCGCGCCGGTGAGGTGGCAAAAACCCTGATCCAGCATGCCGCCGAACGTCGCGCGAGTCTGGTGCTGGTCGGGCAATCCCGGCCGGGTCTGCGTCGTCGCCTGTTCGGTGGCGGTCTGGCTGCACGGTTGCTGCGTCAGGCCCACGGTCTGGAAATCAACGTCCTCGACAGCGATCAAGAGCAGCATCAGCCGCGCCAACGATCAGCGCCGACGCTGGTGTGGTTCGACTATGCGCTGGCGCTGGTCGCCACGTTGTTGGCCACCGCTTTGGCGTGGGCGGTGTCGAGTGTGTTACCGCTGCCGAACATCTCGCTGGTGTTCCTCGCGGCGGTGTTGCTGGTGGCGGTGCGCAGCAGCCTCGGCCCGGCGCTGGCGTGTGCGGCGTTGTCGTTTCTGACCTACGACTTTTTGTTCATCCCGCCGAATTTTTCCTTCGCCATCCAGCGTGAAGAAGACGTGCTGACCTTGCTGTTCTTCCTGCTGATGGCGGCGCTCACCGGTAACCTCGCGGCACGTCAGCGCCGGCAGTTGCAGGCGCTGCGCGATACTCAGGAAGAGACCACCGAACTGCTCGATCTGTCGCGCAAACTCACTGCCGCCACCGACCGCCAAGCCGTGGTCAGCGCCGCTGCGCAACACCTCAACGGCTGGAGCGATTTGCAGCTGTGCCTGCTCAACCGCGACGGGCAGGGCGGCTGGAAAGTCGAGACCGGCGGGCCGCTGGAGTTCACCGAGTCTGAACGTGCTGCCGCTGATTGGGCCTGGCAGCACGATCAACCGGCCGGCATGGGCACCGGCACCTTGCCGTTCGGGCGTTGGTGGTGGTGGCCGCTTTCCGTCGAGGACGGGCCGTTGGCCTTGCTCGGCGTCTGCGCCAAAGAAGGCCAGACCTTGAGCGGCCAGCGCCGTCGCTTGCTCACGGCGTTGAGTCAGCCGTTGGCGCAAGCGCTGGCCCGTGCGCAACTGGCGGATGATCTGGAGGCTGCGCGCCTGCACGGCGAAACCGAGCAATTGCGCAGCGCCTTGCTGGCCTCGGTATCCCATGATTTGCGCACGCCGCTGACGTCGATGCGCGGCAGCATCGACAGCCTGTTGGCCTTGGGCGAAGCGATCCCGCTGGAGGATCGTCGTGAACTGCTCGAAGGCACCCGCGATGAAGCCGAGCGCCTCGACCGCTACATCCAGAACCTGCTCGACATGACTCGCCTCGGCCACGGCGCGCTGAAGCTGGCGCGGGACTGGGTGTCGCCAGCCGACATCGTTGGCAGTTCGCTCAATCGTCTGCGCGCGGTGCTGGCGCCGTTGCAGGTCACTACCGATGTGCCGGCGGAGTTGCCGTTGCTGTTCGTGCATGCGGCGTTGATCGAGCAGGCGCTGGTCAATGTGCTGGAAAACGCCGCGCGCTTCTCACCCGCCCACGGGCGCTTGGAACTGAGCGCAGGTGCCAATGACGAAGAGATTTTCTTCTCGGTCAGCGATGAAGGCCCCGGGATTCCGGAAGACGAGCGGGCGAAGATTTTCGACATGTTCTACACCGCTGCACGGGGCGATCGCGGCGGCCAGGGCACCGGTCTGGGGCTGGCGATCTGTCAGGGCATGGTCGGCGCTCACGGCGGGCGCATCAGTGTCGCCGACGGCATCGACGGGCGCGGCACCTGCATCACCTTGCACCTGCCGTTGCAGGCGCAACCGGGGATGGACGATGAAGCTTGATTCTGACTGCGCTACTCTCCTGCCAATCTTTTCTGTTGATGTGAATTCATGAGCCAGACCGCGACCATTTTGGTCATCGACGACGAACCGCAGATCCGCAAATTCCTGCGCATCAGCCTCGCTTCACAAGGCTACAAGGTGCTGGAGGCTGGCACGGGGGCCGAAGGCCTGGCCCAGGCGGCGCTGAACAAACCGGATCTACTGGTGCTCGACCTGGGTCTGCCGGACATGGACGGCCAGCAAGTGCTGCGCGAGTTTCGCGAGTGGGCCACGGCGCCGGTGCTGGTGCTGTCGGTGCGCGCCAGCGAAGGGCAGAAAGTCCAAGCGCTGGATGGCGGTGCCAATGATTACGTGACCAAGCCGTTCGGCATTCAGGAGTTTCTTGCGCGGGTGCGCGCGTTGTTGCGTCAGGCGCCGGCGGGAGAGGCGCAACAGGCGGCGCTGAATTTCGGCCCGCTGACGGTCGATCTGGCTTATCGGCGGGTACTGCTCGATGGCGTCGAAGTGGCGCTGACCCGCAAGGAATACGCCGTGCTGGCGCAACTGGCGCGGCATCCGGGGCGGGTGATCACCCAGCAGCAATTGCTCAAGGATATCTGGGGGCCGACGCATACCGAGGACAGCCACTACTTGCGGATTGTGGTGGGGCACTTGCGTCAGAAACTGGCGGATGATCCGACCCGGCCGCGGTTTATCGTGACGGAAGCGGGGGTTGGGTATCGGCTGATTAGCGAGAACAGCCTTTAGTCTTGTGTCGACCAGACTGACGCTATCGCTGGCTTGCCAGCGATGAGGCCATATCAGTCAGCCGTGATCTTCAGGGCTCCCTGCTCTGCTCACTCTCATACCGATCCAGCGTATCCCGAGCAATCTCCCGCCCCAGCGCGATCAATTCCGGCGCTTTGTAAAACTCGAAAAACCGGCACACCCGCTTCGGCACGTTGATCAGGATGTCCGGTGGATACCCGGCAATCTTGTACTGCGCCAGCGAGGTCTGCATCACCTCGAAACTCTGGTTGATCAAGTCCAGCAAAGAGGCCGGGCCGACGTTATCGATGATGAACGAGCCGGTGGCGGATTTCGGTGCGCCTTCGCCTTCGCGTTCGGGGGCGGCGGCGGGTTGCTGGGCTTCAGGCTCGGCGCCTTCGAGCCACGGATTGATGGCCGCCGCTTCGGCCCTCAGGGCTTCCTGTTCCAGGCGCAGTAATTGTTCGGCCTGGGTGCGACGGAACGGCATCTTCGAACCGAGCGAACTGATCAGGCTGTCGAAGCGTGAACGAAAGGCTGGCGGGCGCTGGATCACTGGCAATTTGTAATGCCGCTGGTTGGTCGAGTTGAGATTGACCGCAATGATCAGATCACAGTGGCTCGACACCACTGGCACAATCGGCAGCGGGTTGAGAATGCCGCCGTCGACCAGCATCCGGTTGCCTTGCATCACTGGAGTGAAGAGGCTGGGAATCGCCGCCGAGGCGCGCATGGCTTGATGCAGGCAGCCTTCCTGAAACCAGATTTCCTGTTGGTTGGTGAGGTCGGCGGCGACCGCTGTGTAGGGGATGCGCAGATCCTCAATGTTGATATCGCCTACGATTTTGCGGATCTGCCCGAAGACCTTTTCGCCACGAATGGCGCCGAGACGGAAACTCACGTCCACCAGGCGCAGCACGTCGAGATAATCCAGGCTTTCGATCCAGTTGCGGTATTCATCGAGCTTGCCGGCGGCATAGATTCCGCCGACTACCGCGCCCATCGAACAACCGGCAATACAGGCGATGTCGTAACCGCGGCGTTCCAGTTCTTCAATGACGCCGATATGGGCGTAGCCCCGGGCACCTCCGGAACCCAGCACCAGTGCGACACGCTTTTTCATCAAACTTCCTCCCGACAAGGTTGCACAATGCACCCATCGAGCGGACGGCTCAATCGCCAAGGTCGCCCTGTGCGCCGGTGACGTCGTTTTTTCGATACTCCATGGCCG
Source organism: Pseudomonas sp. NPDC087639 (assembly GCF_044743385.1). Taxonomy (NCBI): domain Bacteria; kingdom Pseudomonadati; phylum Pseudomonadota; class Gammaproteobacteria; order Pseudomonadales; family Pseudomonadaceae; genus Pseudomonas; species Pseudomonas sp. NPDC087639. The sequence continues at coordinate 39,240 of NZ_JBIUWI010000038.1, forward strand.
CTCGGCGCTATCCTCTTGCCACCGCAGATTCAGGCAGGGGCAAGGCACTTTTTCGCCGCCCGACCGTCTTACCTGCACGACTGTTGACCTATTTTGAGGTGTAAGTGATGAAAGCCTGGATCTGTGTGCCGTTGATGGCCCTGGCATTGGCCGGTTGCGCCGGTAAAACCGCCTACCGTGACAGTTGCGGCAGCCAGCTCGACACTGCGTGGCATGAGCTGGACCTGGCCAAGGCCGAAGGCTTTGCCGGCACTGTCAGTTATTCCAAAGCCTTGTCGTTGCTGACGGCAGCCAAGACCCAGCAGCAATTCGAAGGTTTCGAAGGTTGCGCGAGCAAGGCCGAGAAGGCGCGTTTCTACATTCGCGAATCTCGCGCCGGTCGCTAAGCTGCTGACATAGCGCAAGCGGGCTGAGGCTGCGAAGTTGCAGACTCATCTCTGAAGCCATTTGAATCAGGAGCAAGTGATGTCTGCGTTGGTTGACCGGTTGGTGGCTCATGTCCTGAGCCTGGAAGTGCGGCTGCTGGCCTGTCAGGCGCGAATGACAGCGCGCACAGATCCCGAGGCGCTGCATGATCTGCGCACCACGGTGCGGCGGCTGCGCAGTCTGTTGCGGCCGTTGCGCGGTTTGCCGGGTGTCGAGCAACTGGAAGGCGCGGCGTCGGCGGTCGGCCAACTGACTACGCCGTGGCGCGATCGCGAAGTGCTGGCGGCGTATCTGCTCCAGCATGCTCAACCCGAAGCTGCGCAAAAACGCATGGCGCAAATGGCCGAAGCCTATCCAGCGCTGGCGGCGAGTCACGAGGTGGTTTCGCTGCTGATGATCCTCGACGCTTTCCCGCGTTTCCTGCGTGCGTCCCAGCGTCAGGGTTTGCTCAAAGGGCTGGATAAGCGCATCGAAAAACGCCTCGGCAAGCAATGGCAGAAACTCGATGAGGCACTGCACGATCCAGCCCACGACCGGCATCGCCTGCGTCTGCTGATCAAGCGTGTGCGTTACGGCATCGAGGCCTATCCCGAACTGGATCGCTTACCGAAGCCGGCGCTGGAGCGCTTGAAGTCGGCACAAGGTGCGTTGGGCGACTGGCACGATTGCTGGCAGTGGCTGGCTCGGGCTGAGCTGGAAACAGATCTGCAGCCGTGTGTCGCGACGTGGCAGGCGACCATGGTCAAGGCTGAAACCAAAGCGGATCGGGTCTTGGAAAAGCTCAGCTCCAGTTGCTTCAAATAATCTCGAATCGCCCTGAATCCCTGTGGGAGCGAGCCTGCTCGCGAAGAGGTCATGTCAGTCGACATCATTGTTGTCTGACCCACCGCATTCGCGAGCAGGCTCGCTCCCACAGTGGTTTTCATTTGGTTTGAAATTGGCGTAAGGCCTATCTGTCAGCCCATTTGACCGGAATAGACGCTGCGGCGCTTCGCAGGGCTGGTTAAGATCCTCGCATTCACTTTTCGCTTTTTGAGGTTGCCATGCGCTTTTGCGATTTGCTCGATGCCGTCCGCCGCCAACCGGAGCTGAACATTCCCGCCGAATGGGCGCAGGGCCGCGCCAGTTTCGGTGGCCTGGTCGCCGCGCTGCAATACGAAGCCATGCGCGCCAGGGTGCCGGCGGATCGCCCGGTGCGTTCGCTGGCGATCACCTTTGTCGGCCCGGTCGAGCCAGAAGTGCCGGTGAGTTTTGAGGTCGACGTGTTGCGTGAAGGCAAAGCCGTCAGCCAAGTGATGGGCCGGGCGATGCAGAATGGTCAGGTGGTTACACTGGTGCAAGGCAGTTTTGGCGCCTCGCGCCCATCGGAAGTGGCTATGCCAGCGTTTCCTGCTCCCGAGATGAAGCCTTGGGACGATTGTCAGGAACTGCCGTATATCAAAGGTGTGACCCCGGAGTTCATGCGCCATTTGGCAATGCGCTGGAGTATGGGCGGACTGCCATTTACGGGCAACACGTCGCGTGATATGGGTGGTTGGGTGCGTTTGCGTGGGGACGTGAAAGAAGAGCCGGTCACTGAGTCGCACATTCTGGCACTGGTGGATGCCTGGCCGCCGTCACTGTTGCCGCACCTGAAGAAAGTGGCAGCGGGCAGTACGCTGACCTGGACTATCGAATTCGTTCAGCCGTTGCGCGATGTGAGCACGCTGGACTGGTGCAAATATCGGGTTGAAACCGAGTACGCCGTCGACGGCTACGGCCATGCTGCCGCCAAGCTTTGGAGCGCTGAAGGAGAGCTGATCGCCATGAGTCGCCAGACCGTCACGATCTTTGCCTGAGTCAGTGTCGACGGTGGCGCTCAACCCAGGCGCGCCACCAACCGCCGCTGAGGAAGAAACGCGGAAAGGTCAGAAACTGCTCGACCAGCAGGCGTGACACCGCATCTTTGCGATCACTGAACGGCTCGGAGGCTTGCACCTCCAGGCGGTGACCGTGGCGCTGCAACCCCAGCGCCGCGACGATACCGATCACACCGATGGCCACACTGGCCAGGCTCAGGCTGAACACCCCGGACACGATCAGCAGAAACGCGACGATAAACAGCGGCACGGCAATCAGGTGCAATACCAGATTGGTCGGATGCTGGTGGTTGTTCGGGTACGCGCGCCATTGCCACGCGGGAAGGTTGGGGTGACGTTTGCCCATGTTGACTACTCCTCGATCCATGTTGAACACATGGTGTGAAGAATAGGCCGGGTCGGGGAGGGCGGCGAATCAAGGTTGGCTATAGGTGTGATAGGTGTGATAGGTGTGATTGTCCAAAAAGATCGCGGCCTTCGGCAGCTCCAGGTTCGCATTCCAATGTATGAGCTGCCGAAGGCTGCGATCTTTTGATCTTCAGAGTTTCAACTGCCCTATGGCCTTGCTCAATTCCCCAGCCAACGTCGCCAGCTCATTACTGGTCGTCGCCGAATCCACCGTCTGCTGCACGGTGTTCTCGGTCACATCGCGAATACTCACCACTGCGCGATTCATTTCCTCGGCCACCTGACTCTGTTGCTCCGCCGCCACGGCAATCTGTGTGTTGCTCTCGCGCATCTGCGCCACCGCTCCGGTGATTTCCGCCAGCGCCTCACCAGCCTCCTGCGCCTGCTGCACGCAGTCGTCGGCCTTGTACGAACTCTCCTGCATGAAATCCACCGCATCGCGGGTGCCGGCCTGCAACGCCGAGACCATGGTGGTTATCTCATCGGTCGACGTCTGCACTCGCTTGGCAAGATTGCGCACTTCATCGGCGACCACCGCAAAACCCCGGCCCATTTCGCCGGCCCGCGCCGCTTCGATGGCGGCGTTGAGTGCCAGCAGGTTGGTCTGCTCGGCGATGCTGTGAATCACGCTGACCACACCGTTGATCTTCTGACTGTCTTCGGCCAGCCGTTGAATCATCTCGGCGGTTTGCTGCACGCCGCTGGACAGCCCGGCAATCGAATGCTGCACCCGCGCAACTACCTGCTGACCGCTGCCGGCCAGGCCGTCGGCGGTCTGTGATAAATCGCGGGTGGCGCCAGCGTGTTGGGCGATGTGGTAAACGGTGGCGGTCATCTCGTTGATCGCGGTGGCGGCCTGATCAGTTTCGCTTTGCTGGCCGAGCATGCCGTGACGCACTTCGTTCATGCTCTTCGCCAGGCGCGCCGCACCGATATCCAGTTGCCGTGCGGTGTTGGCGACGGTAGTCACCACTCGCTGATAACCCGCTTGCATGGCGTTGAACGCATTGGCCATCTGCCCGACTTCGTCCTTGCCGGCCAGTGGCACACGGGCCGACAAGTCGCCGCTTTTCTCGACGTGCAGCATTACGTCCTTGAGCGTGTTGAGTTGGCTGAGCAGGAAGCGGATCAGCAGTTGCGAGGCGCCGAGCATCGCCAACATCAGGATAAATACCGCCACCGCATAATTGGCAAAACGCTCGCCGAACACTTGCGTCAGGCTTGGTCCATAAGCGATGACCGCTACTTGTTGGCCGTCGGCACGGCTGAACACTTCGGCGCCCATCAGCGGGTTATCGCCGAACAGTGGCAGGTGATTGATCTCGTTCCAGCCGTTACTGTCGGTGATCTCCAGCAGAGGTTGGTCATTGAGACGTGGGGCTTCGCCGCGTTTAAACGTCAGCACCTGATCAGTCTTGGGCAGCACCGCCCCGGCCGGCCAAACCTTGAGCAATTGCGCCTGGGCTTGCGCCGAGGCTTGTGCGGCGTGGCTGCGAGCCTGCTGTTCGAGTTGCACGGCGTACAACACCAGCAGCAGGGTGGTGACGAAGGCGACCGCATTGACCGCCCAGAATTTGTATTTCAGCGAGATATTGCTAAGCCAGGCACCCATGGAGGTTTTCTCTGATAGCGGAAAAAGCATTGGCAAGGTGCCAGCATTGTGCCGCTATGCAACGAGGAAGAACTTGATATGGGTCAACAGGCAACGTAGTCCTACACTGGAAGATCGGGGAGGCCATAGAACGCGCGGGCGCACACGGTGGTATGCACCGCCAGATCTTCCTCGGTCTCGCCCCGATGCAACGCCACTTCGCGCAGCACTTCAGTCAGGTACGCCGGCTCATTGCGCCCGTTCTTCGGCTTCGGCCTCAGCGTGCGTGGCAGCAGATACGGCGCATCGCTTTCCAGCATCAGTCGTCCGCGCTTGATCTCCTTGACCAGCGGATGCAAATGCGTGCCCCGGCGCTCGTCGCAGATCCAGCCGGTAATACCGATGTGCAGATCCAGATCGAGGTAGCTGAACAACGCCTTTTGCTCGCCCGTAAAGCAATGCACCACGGCGGCGGGCAGTTGATCGCGGAAGTCCTTTAAAATCTCCAGCAGGCGCTGACTGGCATCGCGCTCATGCAGAAACACAGGCAATTGCAACTCAACGGCCAGCGCCAGATGTTCTTCGAGGACTTTTTCCTGCTGCAGGCGCGGCGAGAAATCACGGTTGAAATCCAGTCCGCATTCACCCACCGCGACCACATTCGATTCGCTCAGCAAACTGCGCAGACGTCTGGCGCTGTCAGCGTTCCAGTCACTGGCCGAATGCGGGTGAATTCCGGCAGTGGCGAACAGTCGTTGGCCGCTCTCATCCAGTTGCTGGCACAACTCCAGAGCCTGTTCGCTGCCTTCGACGCTGGTGCCAGTCAGCACCAGTTGGCAGACCCCGGCGGCGTAGGCGCGGTCGAGCACGGCCTGGTGTTTGTCGGCGAAACTTGGGTTGGTCAGGTTGACGCCGATATCGATGAGTTGCATGGTTGCTACCTCGGGCCGAAGGCCGGGAAGCATACCAGAGCTGTAGATTCATAAGAAAAGCCAAGAACTACAACGGCTTATGACTGTCTGTTGAGGCCGCGAGACCGCTCGTGTTGGCGTAATGGCCATCACTGTGCCAGTCTCTCGCACTTTATCAGCGCTCAGGCGCTCTGTTTTCGTCGGTGATTTCGACCGTTCAATGGTGAATTCACCCCGCATTCTTTCCGGAGAGTGGATGATTCGTCCCTCGGTTTTGTTGCTGTTGTGTGGATCGTTGCTGCTGCCGATGACGGCGGTTGCGCGCTTGCCCGGGCCGTTGCAAGCCGTGCCGGCGGCGAAAGTGCGCGACCTTTCGGAGATTCGCAGCAGCCGGGTGTTGCGCGTACTGGTCAACCAGAGCCGTAACAGCTCCGGCGAAGTCCAGGGTCAGGCCATCGGCGTCGAATACCATCGCCTGCGCGCCTTCGAGCAATACCTCAATGGCCACGCCCGTGACGGTCAGGAAGTCACCCTCAAGATCATTCCCAAAGCCAAGGATCAACTGCTCGGCGCCTTGCAGCGCGGCGAGGGGGATCTGGTTGCGCCTGGCGAATTACTGCAACTGCAACCGGGTTATGCGGTGGTCAGCAGTGAGCCGATTGCCAGCAATGTTCCGTTAGTGCTGGTCGGGATCAAGGGCGAGCGGCGCTACACAAAGGTTGAGCAACTTTCCGGGAAAACCCTCGCGTTGCCAACCGGCAGTGCAGCAGGGGACGCGGTCAGTCAGATCAACCAGAAACTGGCGCTGCACAAACTGGCACCGATCAACATCGAATGGGTCGATCCGACGCTCGCCGTCGAAGATGTACTGGAAATGGTCCAGGGCGGGATCTTCCACCTGACCATCGTCGAGCAACCGATTGCCGAACGCTGGGGCAAGATCCTGCCCAAGCTGCGCTTTGATCGGCAGTTGATGATCAGCGAGCCCGGCGAGGAGTACTGGTTTGTGCGCCGTGATGCGTCGATGCTGCGGGCGAGCATTGATCGCTTCCTGACGGGTTACAAAAAGCCTTCGAACGAAGACGCAGCGTTTCTGCGCATCTATCGCCGTCTCTATCAAGTTCACTATCCATTGGCCAAGGCCGATCGCCAGCGTCTGGAAAAGCTGCGGCCAACCCTGCAGAAACATGCCGAAGCGCAAAACATGGACTGGCTGAACCTGGCCGCACTGGCTTTCAAGGAATCCGCCCTGCAACCCAATGCCCGCAGTGGTAGCGGCCCGACCGGGCTGATGCAAATCACCCCATCCGCGGCGCAACGGGTCGGCGTGAATAACATCCAGAATCTTGATGCGAACGTGCAGGCCGGGGCCAAGTACCTGGCAATGATCCGTCGCAAGTTTTTCAGCAGTCCCAAGCTCAATGAGCGCGAACGCATGGCCTTCACGCTGGCGGCCTACAACATCGGCCCGGAGCGGGTGCAAGGCATGCGTGCCGAAGCGCGGCGGCGGGGGCTGAATCCCAATCAGTGGTTTTTTCAGGTCGAGCGCATTGCCATGGAGCAGGTGGGAATGGGCGCCGTCAGCTATGTTAATAGCGTGAACAAGTATTACTTGGCGTTCGACCGGGAGCGAGAGTCGTTGGAGCCCCGGGGACAGAAAGTTGTCTCACGCAAATGATCAAATAAATTGATTGTTATGGCGCATTATTTGCGCTTTTAACATAAAATTAACTGATTAATATAGCGGCCAACCAACACACACTTCTCGCCAAACAAGGAATACACAATGAGCACTCTGATCAACAAGGTACTGTTTACCCGCGCCGGTTACGGCCTGACCATTCTGCGCATTGCGGTCGGCGTGATCTTCGCCGCTCACGGTGCGCAGAAACTCTTCGGCATGTTCGGTGGCTACGGTCTGGCCGGCACCGCGCAGTACATGGAAAGCATCGGTTTGACCCCGGGCTATCTGATGGCCACACTGGCCGGTGGTACCGAGTTCTTCGCCGGTCTGGCCTTGATCATCGGCCTGCTGGTTCGCCCGGCGGCATTGGGTCTGACCTTCCTGTCGCTGGTGGCGATCTTCACCGTGCACATCAGCAACGGTCTGTTCATGGCCAACAACGGTTACGAGTTCGCCCTGGCACTGCTCGGTGGCAGCCTCGCGGTATTGATCGAAGGTGCCGGCAAGCTCTCGGTGGACCGCGCCATCGCCGGTTGACCGCTCTGGCTCAAGCAAAAGGCCCGCATTGTGCGGGCCTTTTTTGTTGCTGCCGATTCTTGACACTGATCGGTCACGTTCTCTAGGATGTTGCTCATGCGCCGATTTAAACAGCTACTTGCGGGGCGCCAGGTGACTTCAACAGTTGCCGTCAGAAGCCGGAACAGGGCTTCGAAATACCGCTAAAGCGCTGGTTCGGTGTTGCCTCTCACCTGCCATGCAGACTTTTTGAGGCTGAGACACGACACGATGAATGCACTACGCCCTCCAGCACGTCCCGCGCCGATCACGGCACATATCACCCAGCGCAATCCAAAAATCCTCCTTGGCGGTAAACATCAGCCGACGCTGTTGCGTTATCTCGATGGCTGGCCACGGCGCAGCGGCGGTCCTGCCGCGTTTTTGATCCAGTTTGTTGAAGACGGTGAGTCGCTGGCGCGTTTTGCCAGTGACAGTTTCGATCTGGCCGTGATTCAGGCGCCCAGCCAGGAAGACGCCCCGCAAATGATCAAGCAACTGATCCGCGTCGCGCGGCAGGGATTGATTACTCGTCGCTGATCCCGATTACGGATAATCGATCGCCACGATGTACACGAATTGCTCGCCGGTCGGCGTCTGCACGCGCACTTCGGCATCCAGCGCCTTGCCGATCAAGGCGCGCGCCAGAGGTGAATCGATGCTGATCAGGCCCAGCTTCAGATCCAGTTCATCCGGGCCGACGATGCGGTAGCGCGACTGCTTGCCTTCCTCGTTTTCGATGGTCACCCACGCGCCGAAGTAAACCTTGTTCGGATCGCTGGGTTTTTCGCTGACAACCTTGAGCGCTTCCAGGCGTTTGGTGAGAAAGCGCACGCGACTGTCGATTTCGCGCAGCATCTTTTTGCCGTAGGTGTACTCGGCGTTCTCCGAGCGATCACCCTGAGCCGCCGCCTCGCTGACCGATTGCGTCACCTGCGGACGGCGCACATGCCACAGCTCATGGAATTCGGCGCGCATCCGCGCTTCACCTTCTGGGGTGATCAGCGCGGTGCCGGCGGTGCGGGGAGGGCGATAACGGCTCATGGCAACTTCTTGTGAGAGAGACGGCTGGAGTCTATCAACCCTCGCGCAATACTGTCAGCGGACTTGCATTGAGCGCCCTGCGCGTGCCGAACACGCCGGCGCCGCCAATCAGCGCTGCGCCAATCAGCGGCAGCACCAGCAGCCACGGATGCGGGTGCCACGGCAGATCGAATGCGTAGCGATACAGCACCAGACTCACCACTTCCGAACCAATGGCCGCGAGCAAACCGCTGACCGCGCCAAGCAAGCCGAACTCGATGCGCCGTGCCTTGATCAGCAATTGCCGCTCCGCCCCCAGCGCACGCAAGAGCGCGCCTTGGCGAATGCGCTCATCCAGCGTCGCCTGCAATCCGGAAAACAACACGGCCATCCCCGCCGCCAAAACAAACAGCAACACATATTCCACGGCCAGGGTGACCTGGGCGAGGATGCTACGCAGCTGTTCAAGAAGGGCTTCGACTTGAAGGATGGTCACAGCCGGGAAGGTGCGCGACAGTTCGACTATCTGCTGGTCGTGTCCGGGGGCCAGATAGAAGCTGGTGAGGTAGGTAGCCGGCAGATCCTTCAGAGTGCCGGGCTGGAAGATCATGAAGAAGTTCGGCTGGAAGTTGTCCCAGTTGATCTCGCGCAGGCTGGTGACTTTTGCTTCACGGTTGACTCCACCGACGTTGAACACCATGTGATCGCCGAGTTTGAGTTTGAGGCTCTCGGCGACTTTGCCTTCCACCGACACGCCCGGTACTTCGTCCGACGGTTGCGAGCTCCACCATGAGCCGGCAGTCAGTTTATTGCCAGCGGGCAAGTCAGCAGCCCAAGTCAGGCTCAGATCCCGTTGAACTGCGCGGTCACCCGCCGAATCCTTGCTGACGATTTGCTGTACGGGGTCGCCGTTGATGCTGATCAACCGGCCCGGCACTACCGGGTACAACGGCGCCGCTTGAGCCGAGACTTTGATCAGGTGATCCGTAAAGGCCTGTTTGTCCGCGGGCAGGATGTTCAGAGCGAAGTAGTTCGGTGCGTTTTTCGGCAATTGGTTCTGCCAGGTGTCGAGCAGTTCGCCACGCAACAGCGCGATCAATGCCATGGACAGCAAGATCAGACCGAACGCCAACGCTTGGCCGGCAGCCGCCAACGGATGGCGCAACAATTGGCCGAGGCCAAGACGCCACGGCAAGGAAGCCCGGGCCAACAGGCGGCGCAAGCTGTTCAGCAGCAACAGCAGCAATCCACCAAGAATGACTGCCGCCACGACACCGCCGCCCAGCAGGGCAAACGTCAGTAGCAAGTCCAGGCTCAGGCGCCACATGATCAGGCCGAGCGCGCCCAATGCGGCACCGTAAACCATCCAGGTGCTCGACGGGATTGGCAACATGTCGCGGCGCAATACTCGCAGCGGCGGCACTCGACCCAGCGCGGCAAGTGGCGGCAGGGCGAACCCTGCCAGCGCTACCAGCCCGGTGCCGATCCCGGCGATCGCTGGAAACAGACCGCCCGGTGGCACATCACTCGGCAGCAGGTCGTTCAGCAATGCAAACAAACCCAGTTGCGCGAGCCAGCCCAGCAAGGCACCGCTGAGGCTGGCGAGCAATCCGAGGACAGTCAGCTGCAAACTGAACAGCACCATGGTTTCCCGGCGTGACAAACCGAGGCAGCGCAGCAAAGCGCTGGCATCGAAGCGGCGGCTGGCGAAGCGGTTTGCCGAAAGCGCGACCGCGACCCCGGCCAACAACACCGCGACCAGACTGGCCATGTTCAGATAACGCTCGGCTTTGCCCAGCGCACCGCCAATCTGCCGGTTGCCGTCGCGGGCGTCTTGAATTCGCTGATTTGCCGCGAGTCCGGGTTTGATCAACTGCCGATAGGTTTCCAGCGCTTGCGGTTCGCCGCGCCACAGTTCGCGATAGCTCACCCGGCTGCCGGGCTGCACCACGCCGGTCGCGACGAGGTCGTCGAGGTTGATCATCACTCGGGGTGTGAGGCTATAGAAGTTACCGGCGCGATCCGGTTCATAGGTCAGCACCCGTGTCAGCTTCAACGTCTTCATGCCGACATCGATGCTGTCGCCGATCTTCAGATCCAGCGCGGTCAGCAGACGTGCCTCGACCCAGGCTTCACCGGGTTGTGGTTCGCCGCCGGGCTCCTCAGTGGCGAATGGCGCCGGAGCGCTCTTCAGTTCGCCACGCAATGGGTAGGCGCGATCGACCGCTTTGATACTCGACAACTGAATGGCGTTGTCGGTGGCGATGACGCTGGAAAATTCCACCACTTGCGCGTGGTTCAGGCGCAACTCGGTACCGCTCCTGATCTGTTCCTCTCGGGCCGGCGAGCTGCCTTCCAGAACCAGATCGGCGCCAAGAAACTCAGTGGCGCGCAACATCATCGCGCCGTTGAGGCGGGCTCCGAAGTAACCGATGGCGGTACTCGCCGCCACCGCTACCACCAGAGCGAAGAACAACACCCGCAATTCTCCGGCGCGGGCATCGCGCATGAGTTGGCGAATGGCGAGACTGAACAGACGCAACAGCGGCAGGCGTGCCATCAAGGCTCCAGAGGGGCGACCAACAGCCCGGCTTCAAGACGGATCAGGCGCCGGCAGCGATGCGCCAGGCGTTCGTCATGGGTCACCAGCACCAGAGTGGTGCCGCGTTCCTTGTTCAATTCGAACAGCAGGTCGCTGATGCGTTCGCCGGTGTGGCTGTCGAGGTTGCCGGTTGGTTCGTCGGCGAACAGCACGTCAGGCTCGGCGGCAAACGCCCGGGCAATCGCCACGCGTTGTTGCTCGCCACCGGAGAGCTGGCGCGGTGAATGCGTCAGACGCTGGCCGAGGCCAACCCGCTTAAGCAACTCGGTGGCGCGCTCGCGGGCGTCTTTGCGGCCATCGAGTTCCAGCGGCAGCATGACGTTTTCCAGCGCGTTGAGACTGTCGAGCAACTGGAACGATTGAAAAACGAAACCCACATGCTCGGCGCGAATGCGCGCGCGCTGGTCTTCATCGAGATTGCTTAACGCCTGGCCGGCGAGAATGACTTCGCCGCTGCTAGGCAAATCGAGTCCGGCGAGCAGGCCGAGGAGGGTGGATTTGCCGGAACCGGACGCGCCGACGATGGCCAGGCTGTCGCCCTTGTTCAGTTCCAGGCTGAGTTCGTGCAGGATAGTCAGTTCACCTTCCGCGCTGGGACCCACTTTG
>NZ_JBIUWI010000038.1:50914-53196 GCF_044743385.1 Pseudomonas sp. NPDC087639
CCGATGCGTGTGTGGTTTTTGAGTGCTGGCCTGGCCTTGATGTGCATGGCCCAGAACGCAGCGGCGGGTACTGTCCTGATCGTTGGCGATAGTATCAGCGCCGGTTTCGGACTGGATACCCGCTTGGGATGGGTATCGTTGCTTGAGCAACGGCTCAAACAGGAGGGGTTCGACGACAAAGTAGTGAATGCCTCCATCAGCGGCGACACCAGTGCCGGAGGCCAGGCGCGCCTGCCAGCGCTGCTTGCAGAGCATGAGCCTGAGCTGGTGATTCTCGAGTTGGGAGGCAATGACGGCTTGCGCGGAATGCCGCCAACGCAATTGCAACAAAATCTTGCCTCGATGATCGACAGCTCTCGCCAAAGCGGCGCCAAGGTGCTGTTGCTCGGTATGCAATTGCCGCCTAACTACGGTAAGCGCTACACCGATGCCTTCGCCAAGGTCTACGGCAATCTCGCCGAGGATAAAAAGATCCCGCTGGTGCCGTTTTTTCTCGACGGTGTAGGCGGTCATCCAGACCTGATGCAGGCCGATGGTCTGCACCCGGCCGCCGGGGCTCAGGGCAAGTTGCTGGAAAATGTCTGGCCTACGCTAAAACCCCTGTTATGAGGCTTTTCTAGCGGCAGGCTTTCGGCTAATGTGGCGCCCCCTTATTTGGAGCCCCCAATGCCGCGTTCTGCCTGGTCCCTGTTTGCCTACCAACTGATCGAGCCTGACGAGCAGTTGGATTTGTTCGCCTGCCAGGAAGTGCGGGTGCATCTGGTGACCCGTCAACTCGAATTGGGCGGCTCGGCCGATCGCACCCTGTGCGGCAGTCTGCTGCCGGCACAGCCGCGCTGGTCGAGCGTGGATCGCCGGGTGTTCCAGGACCAGCGTCTGTGTTCGCTGTGCCGGGCAATCCTGGAGTCGCAGAAGCGCGGCACTTCGCCGATCTGGCCTGAGTTGCGCTTCGAGCTTTAAAGCCATTCAGGCCGCTTTGCACGGTCTATCGGCGCATCTCCCCGAATTCCCGAGGCGCGGTGTACAATCGCGTACTTATACCCTTGTTGATCATGCGAAGGATTTTCCGGATGTTGCCGCGCTTTCCTGCCGTCACCCGCTGCCTGTCACTTGCCGCCCTGTGTGTGGCCGGTCCCGTTGCTGCATTGGAGCTTCCCCTGCCACCTCCCGGTGAGGACATCATCGGCCAGGTGCAGGTGATCAAAGCCAAGTACGAAGACACTTTCGCCGATCTGGGCACAACCTACGATCTGGGTTATTCGGAAATGGTTGCGGCCAACCCGGGCGTCGATGCCTGGTTGCCGGGTGCCGGTACCGAAATCGTCCTGCCGACGCGTTTCATTCTGCCGCCAGGCCCGCGTGAAGGCATCGTCATCAACCTTGCCGAATACCGTCTCTACTACTTCCCGAAAGGCCGGAACGTGGTGTACACCTTCCCGCTGGGTATTGGTCGTGAGGGCTGGGGTTCGCCCATCGCGCACACCTCGATCACGGCGAAGACGCCGAACCCTACCTGGACGCCTCCAGCGTCGATCAAGGCCGAGCACGCCGCTGATGGTGATCCGCTGCCAAACGTGGTGCCGGCAGGTCCAGACAATCCTCTGGGGCCGTTCAAGTTCACCCTGGGTACTCCGGGCTACCTGATTCACGGTTCGAACAAGAAGTTCGGTATCGGTATGCGCACCAGCCATGGCTGTTTCCGCATGTTCAACAACAACGTGCTGGAGATGGCCGGCATGGTCCCGGTCGGTACCTCGGTGCGTATCATCAACGATGCGTACAAGTTCGGTCGCAGTGGTGGCAAGGTCTATCTGGAAGCGCACACGCCGATCGACGACAAGGGCAACCCGTCGGTGGTCGACAAGCACACCGCGGTGATCAACGCGATGCTCAAGCGTGAAGACGTCACCAACAACCTGCGCATGAACTGGGATGTGGTACGTGATGTGGTCGCGGCCGAAGACGGCCTGCCGACGGAAATCGGTACGCCGAGTACTTCGGCACCGATTGTTTCGACTGCGCCGATCGACCTGCAACAGTAAGCTGAAAAACAAAACCCGCCGATGTCAGCATCGGCGGGTTTTTTTATGACCGGACAAAAGCGTCGGGCACAAAAAAGCCGACCCAAAAAATGGGTCGGCTTGATAACAATCCCGAGGGATTATTACTTGCGGCTAGCTTTGTCCAGCATGCGCAGAGCACGCTCGTTAGCTTCGTCAGCAGTCTGTTGTGCTTTTTGAGCAGCAGCCAGAGCTTCATCAGCTTTACGGTAAGCTTCGTCT
>NZ_JBIUWI010000039.1:0-29161 GCF_044743385.1 Pseudomonas sp. NPDC087639
AGGCCTGCTGCCGGGCTACAACTACCTTGATACCGACAAGCAGACCGCGTTCGCCAACGGCCAGACCGGCTGGACCGGCGTTCACGAGTGGGAAAAGGAAATGGCTCGCTCGGACGCCAAGTTCGGTCCGATTTTCGCCAAATTCGCTGCCATGCCGATCGAGGAAGTCGCCAAGGACCCGCAAGCCCTGAAGATGGGCGGCCGTCTGTTCGCCTCCAACTGCTCGGTCTGCCACGGCTCCGACGCCAAGGGTGCCTATGGTTTCCCTAACCTGACCGACGCCGACTGGCGCTGGGGCGGCGAGCCGGAAACCATCAAGACCACCATCATGGGCGGTCGTCACGCCGTGATGCCGGCCTGGGCCGAAGTGATTGGTGAACAAGGCGTTGCCGACGTCGCCGCTTACGTGATCACTAACCTTGATGGCCGCAAACTGCCGGAAGGCACCAAGGCTGATCCAGCCAACGGCGGCAAACTGTTCGCCGCCAACTGCGTGGCCTGCCACGGCCCGGCGGGTAAAGGCACTCCAGCCATGGGCGCGCCTGACCTGACTCACCCGGGCGCGTTCATCTACGGTTCGAGCTTCGCGCAACTGCAGCAGACCATCCGTTACGGCCGTCAGGGCCAGATGCCTGCGCAGGAACAGCTGCAAGGCAACGACAAGGTGCACCTGCTGGCGGCGTATGTTTACAGCCTGTCCCATGGTGAGAAACCAGCGGAAGCCGAGGCGCAGTAAGGCCCACGCTTCACGCAATAAAAAAGGCCCCGCCAATGAGAATTGGCGGGGCCTTTTTTATTGCGTAGTCATCACTTGAGACATTTACCCAATAGACCCGGATACCGAGGCCCTGTAGCGTTTTGCCGATCCCGATGATCGACATCGGGTTAACTTCAAGGATGAAGTCGCATGTTTAAGAATGACAAAATCACACTGCCAGCCAAGCCATTACCGCACCATCCCGACGACTTTCTCCGTCCTGCACCAGAACCCGCCAAATCCGCAGATTCAGCTCTCCGAGCCCTGGCCAGTCCAGGCAACGGCGGTGGCCTGGACGGACTCGGAGGCGGCCGATTGCTCTGATCAGTGCAGTACATCAAACGCCAACCGAAACACCCAGCACGCCCCCCAGCTTGCGGGCGTGCTTTCGCTCAGTCGAAGTGACGGTGACAAGCCGATCGTCCCCCTCCCAGTTTTCCGATTGCAGGGACACTCTCATGGTAGTAACGTTTCTACATCAGAACTTCTGGAGGCCGAACATGATGGCCATCACGACCATTTCCAGCCGCGAATTCAATCAAGACACAAGTGGTGCCAAAAAAGCCGCGCACCAAGGCCCGGTCATCATTACTGATCGTGGCAAGCCTGCACATGTGCTGCTAAGCATTGAGGAGTACCAAAAACTGACGGGCAATCAGACCAGCATCGTTGATCTGCTGGTCATGCCTGGCGCTTCGGAAATCGAATTCGAACCAGAGCGCGCCATCATTATTCCTCGTAGTGTGGATCTGTCCTGATGTTTCTACTCGATACCAATGTGATTTCTGAATTGCGAAAACCCCAAGCCGATAAACAAGTGGTGGCCTGGGCTAACAGCATCCCTGCGGCAAACCTGTATTTGTCGGCAATGACTGTGCTCGAACTGGAAACCGGCATTCTGCGCATCGAGCGCCGAGCCCCTCCCCAAGGTGGCCTGCTGCGTAACTGGCTGGAGCGTCACGTCAAACCTGCGTTCTCGGGAAGAATCCTGTCGGTTGATAGCGCAGTTGCCACACGATGCGCACAACTGCATGTCCCTGATCGCTCCAATGAATGCGACGCGCTGATCGCCGCCACCGCGCTTGTACACGGATTGACGGTCGTCACCCGTAATGTCGCAGACTTTGAAATGAGCGGTGTTCATTTGATAAACCCCTGGCTCGCTGCCAACGCTTGAAACAACTGAAAAGCCCCCGCCAACGAGAATTGGCGGGGCCTTTTTCATGGACGCCTGGCCCAGATTGATTTCACCGGGATCGTATCGATCAACTTCCGGTTCTGCCATTTATTGTTCTCCACCAGATAGATCTGCAGTTGCTTGCGATCCTCGGTGAAACTGGTGATCAGGTAGGTTTGTTGCGAGGTTGCCCCACTCAGGTACATCGGCACATTGCCCAGCCAGTAAGAGCTACCGCCATCCTGATGCAAATGACCGGCAAATACAGCAGTGACCTGATATTTATCGAGCATTTCACGGAAGCGTCTCAGTTGCGCCTCGTTACCCTGCATATCGAACGGCTTATGCATGTTGATGATGATGGCGTAACCTTGAGTCTTGGCGGTACTGAGATCTTTTTCCAGCCAATCCAAGGCGCTGTTGATATTGAAAGTAGTAGGGTTTAGTGCATGCGCAATTCGGGCCGTATACGTCGGCTCATTATTGAGTTGAACCAGATGGACTTCACCTATATTCGTTGAGTAAGCGAGACTGCCCGAATAAGTACTGTTCAAGAAACCACTGGTAATCTTCAAGTCAAAGTTATCCACCTTGTTTTCATGATGTTCTTTAAACTCAACGATACTGCCCGCCGCGCAGCTATTGCTAAAACAATCATCGACATTGTTTTCATAATCGTGATTACCCAGACCGTACAGATACTCGCCCTTGAAGTGCTGATCCAATGCAGCCTTCATGTAAGAGCGCTGCCAACCATGACCAAACGCTGTGATATCGCCATTGATCATGAGTGGCACCTGTGCCTGCCCACCCTGGCTGTTGCGAAAAGCAGCAATACTGGCAAGTTGCGTTTCAACCAGCCATTTCGAGCGGACTTTGAAGTCCGCATCGGACTCCGGTTGCTGGCTATCCGTTTTGTCTGTCCAGGGATACTGGGTATCAGAGGCAAACACCATATGTCGAGGAGTTCCCTCTAACGCCTGAACCCAAGTAGCCGAAGATAACAAAAAAATGCCGAGCAAAAATCGTAGAATTCCATGAGAAGCCATCGTATTCATTTCCATATAAAGTTAGAAAGTTAAAAGCAAATCAATATTGCTGAAATCAACATATTGGAAAAAACAGAAAACATCAAAGGCCAAACCCGAGGCAATTAAATTAATATATTTCAGCAGTACAAACAAACAGCCAACCAACTTCCATTTAACTGACCTGAAACTTTTTCAAGCATCCATTACAGCGAATGCTGAACTCGACGCGCCAGCAAGAAGGTCATGAATCACCTAGACTCTCCCATCTGCATGCGCAAAACCGTTGAGGCGCAGAAGTCAATTGATCCAGATCACTACACCATCAATTGATTTTCCCCAACGCGACCAAAGGTCGCACCCGTTCGTCGGGGTGACAGGCGTATCATTGGGCCACTGCAACGCCCTTTCTGACCGCGGTCGGCACGTATCGACCGAGGCATTTTTCCACTGCCGTGGGATGCAATGATGAGTAACCAGATTCCGGTACACGACGTCACACCACCGAGCAAAAACGCGAACAACAGCGTCGACCTTTACGCCTCTCGAGAAAAAATCTACACCCGGGCTTTCACCGGACTGTTCCGCAATCTGCGGATGATGGGCGGCGCCGCGCTGTTTCTGCTGTATTTCGGTACGGTCTGGCTGAACTGGGGCGGCCATCAAGCCGTGTGGTGGAACTTGCCGGAGCGCAAGTTCTTCATCTTTGGCGCCACCTTCTGGCCACAAGATTTCATTCTGCTCTCGGGCCTGCTGATCATTGCGGCATTCGGCCTGTTCTTCATCACCGTTTATGCCGGCCGCGTCTGGTGCGGCTATACCTGCCCGCAAAGTGTGTGGACGTGGATTTTCATGTGGTGCGAGAAGGTCACCGAGGGCGACCGCAACCAGCGGATCAAGCTCGACAAGGCGCCGATGAGCGGCAACAAGTTACTGCGCAAACTCGCCAAACACTCGCTGTGGCTGTTGATCGGCTTCGTCACCGGCATGACCTTCGTCGGCTATTTCTCGCCTATCCGCGAACTGGTCTTCGAATTCTTCACCGGGCAAGCCGATGGCTGGTCGTATTTCTGGGTCGGTTTCTTCACCCTCGCCACGTACGGCAACGCCGGCTGGTTGCGTGAGCAAGTGTGCATTTACATGTGCCCGTACGCGCGCTTCCAGAGCGTGATGTTCGACAAGGACACGCTGATCGTTTCCTACGACCCGCGTCGTGGCGAAAGCCGTGGCCCGCGCAAGAAAGGCATCGACTACAAGGCTCAGGGCCTGGGCGACTGCATCGACTGCACCATGTGCGTCCAGGTCTGCCCGACCGGCATCGACATCCGCGACGGCCTGCAGATCGAGTGCATCGGCTGCGCGGCATGCATCGACGCCTGCGACAGCATCATGGACAAGATGGATTACCCGCGCGGCCTGATCAGCTACACCACCGAGCACAACCTGTCCGGCCAGAAAACCCATAAACTGCGGCCTCGCCTGATCGGCTATGCGGTGGTGTTGCTGGCGATGATCAGCCTGTTGGTGACGGCGTTCGTCATGCGTTCGCTGGTGGGTTTCGACGTCAGCAAGGATCGCGTGCTGTACCGCGAAAACGCCGAAGGCCGGATCGAAAACGTCTACAGCCTGAAAATCATGAACAAGGATCAGCGCGACCACACCTACGTGCTGGAAGCCGCCGGCCTGCCGGATCTGCGTCTGCAAGGCAAACGCGAGATCAAGGTTCAGGCGGGGGAGATTTTCAGTATGCCGGTCGAGTTGTCGAGCGCACCGGAACAATTACCATCGAGCACCAACGAGGTGAAATTCATCCTCAAGGATGCCGATGACGACAGCGTCCACGTTGAAGCCAAGAGCCGATTCATCGGCCCACAAATCCGTTGAGAGAACTGAACATGCCCGCAGCAAACGCCGCAAGCCCTTGGTACAAGCACCTTTGGCCCTGGATCATCATCGCGATTCTGGCCTGTTCGGTGACGCTGACTCTGTCCATGGTGACCATTGCGGTGAATAACCCGGACAACCTGGTCAACGACAACTACTACGAGGCCGGCAAAGGCATCAACCGTTCGCTGGATCGCGAACTGCTGGCGCAGACGCTGAAGATGCACGCTGCCGTGCATCTGGATGACGTGACCGGCGAAGTCGACCTGCGCTTGAGCGGCGACAGTCAGCCAAAAACGCTGGAGCTGAACCTGATCTCACCGACCCAGCCGGAGAAGGATCGCAAGATCGTCCTGACCCGCAGCGAAACAGAACAGGGCCGTTACATTGGCCAGTTGAGCGACAAGATCGACGGCCGCCGGTTTGTCGAGTTGCTGGGGTCGCAGGATGATCACGTGTGGCGGATGTTCGAAGAAGAACTGGTCAATCATGACAAGGAGCTCCTGCTCGGTGATGAACCGCTGCAAGGCGCCGAAGACCTGAAGAAGTAAGTCACCTTCAGAATCCCCCTCACCCTAACCCTCTCCCCCAGGAGAGGGGACTGATCTCGAGCGTTTGCATGTTGTGTGTACGACAGTGACGATGTCAGCGAATGAAGCTGCTTCTGCGGCCAACATCAATCGGCTCCCTCTCCCTCCGGGAGAGGGCTGGGGTGAGGGCAAGCGGACAACTCAAATACAAGGGCTTGCCCCCTCAAAAATGCCATGACCACCCCACTCCCCTGCTACCACTGCGCCCTGCCCGTGCCGTCCGGCAGCCGCTTCACCGCCGTCGTACTCGGGGAGTCCCGCGAGTTCTGCTGCCCCGGCTGCCAGGCTGTGGCCGAAGCCATCGTGGCCGGTGGTCTGGAAAGCTATTACCAGCACCGCAGCGAAGCCTCGGCCAATCCCGACGCGCTGCCGGTGCAACTGGTCGACGAACTGGCGCTGTACGACCGCGCCGATGTGCAGAAACCCTTCGTGCGTCATGAAGGCGATCTCGCCGAAACCACCCTGTTGATGGAAGGCATCAGTTGCGCTGCCTGCGGCTGGCTGATCGAGAAACACCTGCGCACGCTGCCGGCAGTCGCCGAAGCCCGTTTGAACCTTTCCAACCATCGCTTGCATGTGCGTTGGGCCGACGGGCAATTGCCGCTGAGCCAGATCCTCGCCGAACTGCGGCACATCGGTTACGCCGCCCACCCGTATCAGGCCGACCGCGCCAGCGAACAACTGGCCAGTGAAAACCGCCTCGCCCTGCGTCAGCTTGGCGTCGCGGGCCTGCTGTGGTTCCAGGCGATGATGGCGACCATGGCGACCTGGCCGGAATTCAACATCGATCTCAGTCCCGAACTGCACACGATTCTGCGCTGGGTTGCGCTGTTTCTGACCACGCCAATCGTGTTCTACAGCTGCGCACCGTTTTTCAAAGGCGCCATGCGTGACCTGCGCACCCGCCACCTGACCATGGACGTCTCGGTGTCGCTGGCGATTGGCAGCGCCTACATCGCCGGGATCTGGACGTCGATCACTGGCGTCGGCGAACTGTATTTCGATGCAGTGGGCATGTTCGCCCTGTTCCTGCTCGCCGGGCGCTATCTGGAGCGCCGTGCCCGGGAACGCACGGCCGCAGCCACTGCACAGCTTGTCAATCTGTTGCCCGCCTCGTGCCTGCGTCTTGATGATGCCGGCCAGAGCGAGCGCATCCTGCTCAGCGAATTGCGCCTTGGCGATCAGATTCTGGTGCAACCGGGTTCGATTCTGCCGGCGGACGGCAAGATTCTCGACGGCCAATCGAGCATCGATGAGTCGCTGCTCACTGGCGAATACCTGCCGCAGCCGCGTATGCCGGGCGATGCCGTGACAGCCGGCACGCTCAACGTCGAAGGTGCGCTGACCGTGCAAGTGCAGGCCTTGGGTCACGACACGCGCCTGTCGGCCATCGTCCGTTTGCTCGATCGCGCTCAGGCCGAGAAACCGCGACTGGCAGAGATCGCCGACCGCGCCGCGCAATGGTTCTTGCTGTTGTCACTGATCGCCGCCGCCGCCATCGGCCTGTTGTGGTGGCAGCTGGATTCATCGCGCGCCTTCTGGATCGTCCTCGCCATGCTGGTTGCGACTTGCCCTTGCGCACTGTCGCTGGCGACGCCGACTGCGCTTACTGCTGCTACTGGCACCCTGCACAAACTCGGTCTGCTGCTGACCCGCGGTCATGTGCTGGAAGGTTTGAATCAGATCGACACGGTGATCTTCGACAAGACCGGGACGCTGACCGAAGGCCGACTGGTGCTGCGTTCGATCCGTCCGCTGGGCTCTCTGAACAGCGATCAATGCCTGAGCCTTGCCGCCGCACTGGAGAACCGTTCGGAACATCCGATTGCCCGCGCCTTCGGCCGTGCACCTTTGGCGGCTGAAGAAGTCCAGAGCACGCCTGGGCTTGGTCTCGAAGGATTGGTCGGCGAACAGCGTTTGCGCATCGGCCAGGCGGAATTTGTCTGCGCCCTTAGCGGCGCCCTGATGCCAACGATGCCGGATGAACCGGGCCAGTGGCTGCTGCTCGGTGACAGCTCGGGACCACTGGCCTGGTTTGTCCTCGACGATCGTCTACGCGACGATGCTCCCGCTCTGCTCGCCGCTTGCAAGGCGCGCGGCTGGCGCACCTTGCTGCTGTCCGGCGACAGTTCGCCGATGGTCGCCAGCGTCGCTGCCGAGCTGGGTATCGACGAGGCACGAGGTGGCCTGCGCCCGGACGACAAGCTGCAAGTGCTGCAACAGTTGCACAAGGAAGGTCGCAAAGTGCTGATGCTCGGCGACGGAGTCAACGATGTGCCGGTTTTGGCCGCTGCCGACATCAGCGTAGCCATGGGCTCCGCCACCGATCTGGCGAAAACCAGCGCCGATGCCGTGCTCCTGTCCAACCGTCTCGACGCCTTGGTGCAAGCGTTCACACTGGCGCGACGCACCCGCCGGGTAATCATCGAGAACCTGCTGTGGGCCGCGCTGTACAATGGCCTCATGTTGCCGTTCGCCGCCCTCGGCTGGATCACTCCGGTGTGGGCGGCGGTCGGCATGTCGATCAGTTCGTTGACCGTGGTGCTCAACGCCCTGCGCCTGACTCGCCTGCCGAGCGCGCCGGTTTTAAACACCCGATCAGACACCCGCCCGCTGCCGGCCTGAGCCGCGCGGGCCTGGAGTACAGATGCCAGCTCTCTACGTGATGATTCCGGCCGCGCTGCTGATCGTGGCCATCGCCGTGTACATCTTCTTCTGGGCGGTGGACAGCGGTCAGTACGACGACCTCGACAGCCCGGCCCACAGCATCCTGTTCGACGATCAGGACCCGAACCACACCGCCGCCGTGGACGAAGCCAACGCCAGCAAACCGGACGACAAGGCACCACCCCATGCTTGAACTGGCACCACTACTGGTTTCGGCGCTGATCCTCGGCCTGCTGGGTGGCGGCCACTGTCTGGGGATGTGCGGCGGTTTGATGGGCGCGCTGACGCTGGCGATTCCCAAGGAGCAGCGCAGTCGGCGCTTTCGCTTGCTGCTGGCTTATAACCTCGGGCGAATCCTCAGTTATGCGACAGCCGGATTGCTGATCGGCCTCGCCGGTTGGGCGGTGGCCAACAGCCCCGCTGCGCTGTTCATGCGTGTGCTGGCCGGATTGTTGCTGATTGCCATGGGCTTGTATCTGGCCGGTTGGTGGAGCGGACTGACCCGCATCGAAAGCCTTGGGCGCGGTTTGTGGCGTTACATCCAGCCGGTAGCCAACCGCCTGCTGCCAGTGTCGAGCCTGCCCCGCGCCTTGCTGCTCGGTGCGCTATGGGGCTGGCTGCCGTGCGGGCTGGTTTACAGCACATTGCTGTGGTCGGCGAGCCAGGGCAATGCGCTGGACAGTGCGTTGTTGATGCTCGCCTTCGGGCTGGGGACTTGGCCGGTTTTGCTCGCCACCGGGCTGGCGGCGGAACGGGTGACTGCGCTGCTGCGCAAACGCAGCGTGCGCATGGCCGGCGGGGTTTTAGTGATTCTGTTCGGTGTCTGGACCTTACCCGGCCCCCATCAGCATTGGTTGATGGGCCACTGACCTTAAGCAAGGCTTTGATCCAGTGATATCTACTGTGGTGAGGGGATTTATCCCCGACCGGCTGCGAAGCAGTCGTAAACCTGTCGGCACGTTATGACTGTTGGAATATGGCGCGCGCTTCGCGGGCCATCGGGGATAAATCCCCTCACCACAAAAACCGGGCCAAGCCTTCAACCACCGTTGATGCAAATCAAGATGCCCCCGCACGCCCTCCCCTAGACTCGCCACACTGCCAGCCTATCCGGGGAATGCCCGCATGCTCGACGCCATTCGTTGGGACACTGATCTGATCCGCCGCTACGACCTGGCGGGGCCGCGTTACACCTCGTATCCGACGGCCGTGCAATTCAACAGTCAGGTCGGCACGTTCGACCTGTTCCATGCCCTGCGCGACAGCCGCAAGGCCCTGCGCCCGTTGTCGCTTTATGTGCATGTGCCGTTCTGCGCGAACATTTGTTACTACTGCGCCTGCAACAAGGTCATCACCAAGGATCGCGGTCGCGCCCAGCCCTATCTGCAACGGCTCGAACAGGAAATCCAGCTGATCGCCTGCCATCTCGACCCGGCGCAGAAAGTCGAACAACTGCACTTCGGCGGCGGCACTCCAACCTTTCTCAGCCACGATGAGCTGCGCCAATTGATGGCGCACCTGCGCAAGCACTTCAATCTGCTCGATGACGACTCCGGCGATTACGGCATCGAAATCGATCCGCGTGAAGCCGACTGGTCAACCATGGGCCTGCTACGCGAACTGGGTTTCAACCGGGTCAGCATCGGCCTGCAAGATCTTGATCCGGCGGTGCAACGGGCGGTCAATCGCCTGCAAAGCCTGGAAGAAACCCGCGCCGTGATTGACGCCGCGCGCACCCTGCAATTTCGCTCGATCAACATCGATCTGATCTACGGCCTGCCCAAGCAGACCCCGGACAACTTCGCGCGCACCGTCGAGGAAGTCATCAGCCTGCAGCCGGACCGGCTCTCGGTGTTCAACTACGCGCACCTGCCGGAACGCTTCATGCCGCAGCGGCGGATCAACGCCAACGAACTGCCGAGTCCGGCGCAGAAACTGGAAATGCTCCAGCGCACCATTGAGCAACTGACCGCCGCCGGTTACCGCTACATCGGCATGGACCACTTCGCGCTGCCCGACGATGAACTGGCGATAGCTCAGGAAGAAGAAACCCTGCAGCGCAACTTCCAGGGCTACACAACTCACGGTCATTGCGATCTGATTGGTCTGGGCGTGTCGGCGATCAGCCAGATAGGCGACCTTTACTGCCAGAACAGCAGCGATCTCAACGAATACCAGAACACCCTCGCCTCCGCGCAACTGGCGACCAGCCGTGGGCTGGTGTGTAACGCCGATGACCGCTTGCGTCGGGCAGTGATTCAGCAGTTGATCTGCAACTTCAGCCTGGAATTCATCAAGATCGAGCAGCAATTCAACATCGACTTCCAGGGCTATTTCGGTGCTCTGTGGCCACAACTGCAAGGCATGGCAGAGGATGGTCTGATTACGCTGGACAGTCAGCGGATCGAAGTACTGCCGGCAGGACGACTGTTGGTGCGTTCGGTGTGCATGGTGTTCGATGCGTACCTCGAACAGCAGAACCGCCAGCGTTTCTCGCGGGTGATTTAGTTTTTCATCAGCAACGAGGCGGTTTTCATGGTTTGTTCCGGCGTCAGGTCGGACTGGTTCATGACTTTGGACAGGGACAGATTGGCGGTAATCAGACCGTTGTTCAGCGCGGCAATGGCACCTCTGAGGGCGGCGAGTTTGGCGATCTTCACTTCCGTGGAGAGCGTCTTGTCGGCCATGACGGCTTTGATGCGCGCGTTCTTTTCGGCGATCTGCTGCTGCAAATTGCGGATCATCTTCAGCAACTGCTGGATATTCTCGGGCAAGCCGCTTTCTTCGATGTCGCGATTGTCACCGCCGGCACTGGCCGACTTCTCGATCGAGGCACCGGACAGCGACACTTTGACGCCCTCGACCAAGGTCGGGGTTGTCCCTGTTGTCGATTCAGCGTCGTGGTGCTTGTCGGCCGTGTTTTTAAACGCCTCCGACAGCGCTTCAACACCGCTGCTACCAAGGCCCAGCGTACCAATGGCCGTCATCGATTCGATTCCTTGCATGCGTTCTGATACCACCTTATCGGCCACTTGCCCTGCGGCTTTACGCCGTTATGGCAATCTCGCCACAGACTGGCCTGAATGTCCTCCCGTGGGTTACCCTTACGTCTTATGTGTGTTTTCCCACAAGGATTAAAGAAATGTCCGAGCCAGTCAAACTGCGCGCTCACAGCCAGGCCCATTGCAAGGATTGCAGCCTGGCCCCTCTCTGCCTGCCACTTTCTCTGAATCTGGAAGACATGGATGCGCTGGACGAAATCGTTAAACGGGGCCGCCCGTTGAAAAAGGGTGAGTTCCTGTTCCGCCAGGGCGACACGTTCGATTCCGTTTATGCAGTACGCTCCGGCGCCCTGAAGACGTTCAGCCTGAGTGATGCTGGCGAAGAGCAGCTCACTGGTTTCCACCTGCCGAGTGAACTGGTCGGTCTGTCCGGCATGGACACCGAGAAACACCCGGTTTCCGCCCAGGCACTGGAAACCACGTCGGTCTGCGAAATTCCTTTCGAACGCCTCGATGAACTGGCCCTGCAACTGCCGCAACTGCGCCGCCAGTTGATGCGCGTGATGAGCCGGGAAATTCGCGACGATCAGCAAATGATGTTGCTGCTGTCGAAAAAAACTGCCGACGAGCGCATCGCTACCTTCCTGGTCAATCTGTCGGCGCGCTTCCGTGCTCGCGGATTTTCGGCCAACCAGTTCCGCCTGAGCATGTCGCGCAATGAAATCGGCAACTACCTGGGTCTGGCGGTGGAAACCGTGTCGCGGGTGTTCACGCGTTTCCAGCAAAACGAGCTGATCGCTGCCGAGGGCAAAGAGATTCACATCCTCGACCCGATCCAGCTCTGCGCCCTGGCCGGCGGCTCGCTCGACGGTTGATCTCGACCCGCGGCCGAGCGAATCGATTCAGCCGCGGGTATACTGCGCCGTTTGCAGCCCTGCCAGGACACCTCGACGATGGTCTTCGACTCCTTCGACATCATATCCCTGATACGCCCTGTGATCGACTTCCCGACACCGGGCGTGATCTTTCGCGACATCACCCCGCTGTTCCAGTCGCCAACGGCCCTGCGCCTGGTGATGGACAGCTTCGCCCACCGCTATGTGGAAGCCGACTTCACCCACATCGGCGCGATGGACGCCCGCGGTTTCCTGATCGGTTCGGTGCTGGCTTATCAACTGAACAAGCCGCTGGTGCTGTTTCGCAAACAAGGCAAATTGCCGGCGGACGTGTTGGCCGAGGGTTACGCCACCGAGTACGGCGAAGCGTTTCTGGAAGTCCACGCCGACAGCCTGTGTGAAGGTGATTCGGTGGTGATGTTTGACGATTTGATCGCCACCGGCGGGACGCTGATTGCCGCGGCCAACCTGATCCGCCGCATGGGTGCGCGGGTGCACGAGGCGGCGGCGATCATCGATCTGCCGGAGCTGGGTGGTTCACAGCGTCTGGGGGATATGGGGATTCCTACGTTCTGCCTGACGCAGTTTGCGTTGACTGATAAGTAAGTAGCGTCTGTAAGTCAGCCTTCGCGAGCAGGCTCGCTCCCACATTGGATCTGTGCCGCTCACAAATCCCCTGTGGGAGCGAGCTTGCTCGCGAAGGCGTCAGTCGCCTCACCAACGATTCAAAGCCCCATCTGCTTGCTGATGATCTCGTTCATCACTTCCCGCGTCCCGCCGCCAATCGAAAGAATGCGGTTATCCCGATACAGCCGCTCGACCAGACTCTCGCGCATATATCCCATCCCGCCCAGAATCTGCACCGCCTCGGTGGTGATACGGTCGGAGGTGTCCGTGGCAAAGTTCTTCGCCATGGAAATTTCCTTGATCACACTTTTGCCCGCGGCCATTTTGGCTGCCTGCCGATACGTGAACTCGCGCGACACTTCCAGCGCCGTGGCCATTTCGGCGAGACGATGCTTGATTACCTGAAACTTGCCGATCGGCTTGCCGAACGCTTCACGCTCGCGTGCCCACTTCAGGCTCTCCTCAAGCGCAAGCTGCGAGGTCATGTTGGCCATCAGCGCCAACGCCAGCCGCTCGCTCTGAAAGTTGCCCATGATGCAGGCGAAGCCCATGTTCTCGGCACCGATCAGATTTCCCACAGGCACCCGGCAATCGTCGAAGAACAATTCAGCCGTGTCCGACGCCCACCAGCCCATTTTCTTCAGTTGGCGGCCAACGGTGAAGCCCGGCGTGCCCTTTTCGATCAGCAGCAGACTGATGCCGCCGAAACCGGGCGCCCCCGTGCGCACCGCGACGGTATAAAAGTCGGCGCGCACGCCACTGGTGATAAAGGTTTTACTGCCGCTGACCCGGTAGAACTCGCCGTCAAGCACGGCGCGGGTTTGCAGGTTGGCGACGTCGGAACCGCCGCCGGGCTCGGTGATGGCCAGTGCACTGATCTTCTCGCCACTGAGCACTTGTGGGACCACGCGGTCGCGCACCTCGGGCCGCGCCCATTTGACGATCGGTGGCAGGCCGATATCCAGCGACCCCAGCCCCGCCACCAGGCCGCCCGAGCCGCAACGCATCAACTCTTCACTGGCGGCCACCTTAGCGAACACATCGCCTTCATGACTGCCACCCAGCGCTTCGGGGTAGCCGATACCGAGGATCCCTGCGGCACCCGCCTTCAGGTACAGCTCACGGGGGAAGCTTTCTGATTCTTCCCACAGATCAATGTCCGGCAGGATCTCACGCTCGACGAAACGTCTGACGCTGTCGCGGACCAATTGGTGGCCGGGGTCGAAGTATTCCTGAAAGGCAGGCATGGGCGAGCTCCACGGAAGGGTTCGCCGACGTTAACCGAGCGCTTGCTTGGTTTTCAACAATATTGTGTGAATCAGTCAAACCGAGGTATGCCATTCGCGAGCAGGCTCGCTCCCACAGGGGATTTGTAAACGACACAAATTCATTGTGGGAGCGAGCCTGCTCGCGAAGGCGTCAAATCAGACACCATAAATATCAGAGGGCGATCGGTTTACGCCCGGCGAACGAATGCGCCAAGGTGCCGCCATCCACCAGCTCCAGCTCACCACCCAACGGCACACCGTGAGCAATTCGCGAAGCGATCAAACCTTTGTTGTTGAGGAGTTGGGCGATGTAATGCGCCGTCGCCTCACCTTCCACGGTCGGGTTGGTGGCGAGGATCACTTCGGTAAACGTGCCGGCTTCTTCAATCCGCGCAATCAACTGCGGAATGCCGATAGCCTCAGGCCCGAGCCCGTCGAGCGGCGACAAATGCCCCTTGAGCACAAAGTAACGCCCACGGAATCCGGTCTGCTCGACCGCATAAACATCCATCGGCCCTTCCACCACGCACAGCAACGTATCGTCGCGACGGGTATCGGCGCATTGCGGGCACAGATCGTCTTCGGTCAGCGTACGGCACTGGCGGCAGTGACCGACGCCTTCCATGGCCTGGCTCAAGGACTGGGCCAGACGCAGACCGCCACTGCGATCACGTTCGAGCAACTGCAACGCCATGCGCTGGGCAGTTTTCTGACCCACACCCGGCAGAATTCGCAGGGAGTCAATCAGTTGGCGAATCAAAGGGCTGAAGCTCATGGGTAAAAAGTCCGACAAAACAACGAGACGCGGTTTATACCCGCGCCTCTGGCCAGCGTCAAATACTCAGTCCTGGGCGACCTTCACCACCAGTTTGCCGAAGTTGCGTCCTTCCAGCAGACCAATAAACGCGTCAGGCGCCTGCTCCAGGCCCTCGACCACGTCCTCGCGAAACTTCACCTTGCCCTCACGCACCCACGGCACCATGTGGCTGATGAATTCCGGCTGACGATCACCGTAGTCATCAAACACGATGAAGCCCTGAATCCGCACACGCTTGGTCAACAGCGTGCGTTGCAGCATCGGCAAGCGATCCGGGCCTTTCGGTGCTTCGGTGGCGTTGTAACCGGCGATCAGACCGCACAACGGAATGCGCGCTTTGGGGTTGAGCAACGGCACCACCGCATCGAACACATGACCACCAACGTTCTCGTAATAGACGTCGATGCCATCGGGGCAGGCCTTGGCCAACTGCTCGGCAAAGTCCGCAGCCTTGTGATCGATGCAGGCGTCAAAGCCCAGCTCCTCGACCACGTATTTGCACTTCTCGGCACCGCCGGCCACGCCAACCGTGCGCAGCCCTTTGATCTTCGCCACCTGGCCGACCACCGAGCCGACCGCGCCCGACGCCGCCGCCACCACGAGAGTCTCGCCCTCTTTCGGCTGGCCGATGTCCATCAGCCCCATGTACGCAGTCATGCCCGGCATACCCAGCACGCCGAGCGCCATCGACGGGCTCGGCAGCCCGGACGGAATCGGAATGATATTGCGCCCGTCGCTGATGCTGTGGCTCTGCCAACCGGTCGCGCCGACCACCAGATCACCTTCGTGAAATTTTGGATGACGCGAACGCTCGATTCGGCTGACAGCGCCACCGGTCATCACCTCGCCGATTTCTACCGGCGCGGCGTAGGACGGTGCGTCGCTCATGCGTCCGCGCATGTAGGGATCGAGTGACAGGTACAGGGTTTTCAGCAGAACCTGGCCTTCTTCGAGATCCGGCAGGGCTTCACGTTCGAGGCGGAAGTTTTCCGGGGTCGGCGCACCGATCGGTCGGGATGCCAGAACGATACGTTGGTTTAGGGTCAGAGGGTCGGACATGTCAGCGTCTCCTGTGAATGATGAATTCAGGGGTATAGGGAGCAGACCTTTGTGGCGGTGGCGCGTTCCACTTGATCGTTCCCACGCTCCGCGTGGGAACGATCAGCCAAAAAAAATGCCAGGCGCAATGCCTAGCATTTTGTGTAGCTCATCTGCCGCCGGATGGCGAATCAGAATGGCAGTTTCATACCCGCTGGCAGGTTCATGCCGGCGGTCATGCCGCCCATTTTTTCCTGGCT
Source organism: Pseudomonas sp. NPDC087639 (assembly GCF_044743385.1). Taxonomy (NCBI): domain Bacteria; kingdom Pseudomonadati; phylum Pseudomonadota; class Gammaproteobacteria; order Pseudomonadales; family Pseudomonadaceae; genus Pseudomonas; species Pseudomonas sp. NPDC087639. The sequence goes on from NZ_JBIUWI010000039.1 coordinate 16,012, forward strand.
GTTGGCTTCGATCTTGCGCACGGCGTCGTTGACGGCGGCGGCAACCACGGCTTCCAGCATTTCTTTGTCGTCTTCACTCAGGCCTTCGACCAGGCTTGGGTCGATGCTCACGCTTTTCACGTCGTGACGACCGGTCATCACCACGGTGACCATATCGCCACCGGCCTTACCGGTGACTTCAGCGTTGGCCAGTTCTTCCTGCATCTTGGCCATTTTTTCCTGCATCTGCTGCGCCTGCTTCATCAGGCCGGCCATGCCACCTTTCATCATGGTAATCACCTCAAAAGTACTTGGATCAAAACAGCGCCCGGTGGTTAAGACCGAGCCCCTTCAGTTATTAGCCTTGGGCGACCAAGGCGTCGACAGGTTCAATAGTATCGTGTCGCACGACCGCGCCGAACTGCTGGACCATCTGCTGGATGAACGGATCGCCGTGGATCGACTCCTCCGCTTCGCGCTGACGGTTGGCTCGGCGACGGGACGCGGCCTGGGCCGGGGTTTCCTGCTCGGGCTTGATCAGCTCGATGGTCAGGCTCAGCGTGCGGCCGTGGAACTGGTTCAACGCATCGTTGAGACGTCGCTGTTGCGTGGCGTTGAACAGTGCGCTGTGGGCCGGGTCCAGGTGCATCAACCAATGGTCGCCATCGACCGCGATCAGCGTGCAGTTGGCGGCGATGCTGCCGGTCATGCCGGAGATCGGCAGTTTCGGGAACAGCTCCAGCCATTGCAACGCCAGACCGGTGGCGGGTGCCGCGGCAGGTTCCGGCTCGGGTTCCGGCGCCGGTTCAGAGGCGTGTTCACTGGCCAGTTCGTCGAGGTAGCTGTAGGCCGAATCCATGTCCGGCTCGATGTAGTCCTCGTCCAGCGGCGGCTCGTCGTCCATCTCCATGCCCGGAGTGGCGGCGTCGACGTCAGCGACCGACGGCTCGGGGATCGGCGCAGCGGCCCACTCGGGTGCGTCCGGCACGACGCTGTCCGGGGTCGGCAGCGGCATCGGCGGCAGCTCGGGCTGCTCGGCGGCGGTTTCCAGCACCGGCTCGACAGCGGGTTGCTGCGCAGGCTCGGGCTCTGGTTCTACCGGATCGTTCCATGGCAAGTCGACAACGGCTTCGACGGCGACAGGCTCGGGTTCCGGTTCAGCGGCAACCACTGGCTCGGGAGCCGGTGCAGGCTCGACCACTGGCGCAGGCGTCGGCGCTGGCGCAACAGCCGCAGCGACCACCGGCGCAGCTTTAGGCGCGGCAGCCACGGAGTTTGCGGAATCAACTGTGGCCTGGCTGATCCCCACTGGCTTTAGCGGTTGCCTCGGGGCGTCCGCGGTGTCGGCAGGCCTGAAGGCCAGCATCCGCAACAGCACCATTTCGAAACCGCCACGCGGGTCCGGCGCCAGCGGCAAGTCACGACGACCGATCAAGCCCATCTGGTAATAGAACTGCACGTCTTCGGCCGGCAAGGCCTGAGCCAGGGCCAGGACGCGGTCACGATCACCATGGCCGTTGTCGACACCTTCCGGCAGTGCCTGAGCGATGGCCACGCGGTGCAGCACGTTGAGAATTTCCGAGAGTACGCCATTCCAGTCCGGGCCTTGCTCGGCCAGATGACGCACGGCTTCGAGCAAAGCCTTGGCGTCGCCTTCAATCAACGAATGCAGCACGTCATAGACCTGGCCGTGATCCAGCGTGCCGAGCATCGCCCGCACGTCGGTGGCCAGAACCTTGCCTTCACCGAAGGCAATTGCCTGATCGGTCAGGCTCATGGCGTCACGCATCGAGCCGTCAGCGGCGCGACCCAGCAACCACAGCGCATCGTCTTCGAACGGCACGTTTTCGGCGCTGAGGACGTGGGTCAAATGCTCGACCACTCGCTCAGGCGTCATGTTCTTCAGGGAGAACTGCAGGCAGCGCGACAAAATCGTTGCCGGAAGTTTCTGCGGGTCAGTGGTCGCCAGAATAAATTTGACGTAGGGCGGCGGCTCTTCGAGGGTTTTCAACAGCGCATTGAAGGAATGGCTGGAGAGCATGTGCACTTCGTCGATCAGGTAGACCTTGAAGCGCCCACGACTCGGCGCGTACTGCACGTTGTCGAGCAACTCGCGAGTGTCTTCGACCTTGGTGCGGCTCGCGGCGTCGATCTCGATCAGGTCGACAAAACGGCCTTCGTCGATTTCGCGGCACACCGAACATTCGCCGCAAGGGCTGGAAGTGATACCTGTCTCACAGTTCAGGCATTTGGCAATGATCCGCGCAATCGTGGTCTTACCCACCCCGCGCGTACCGGTGAACAGGTACGCGTGGTGCAGCCGCTGGCTGTCCAAGGCATTGATCAGAGCCTTGAGCACATGGGTCTGGCCGACCATTTCGCGGAACGAGCGCGGACGCCATTTACGTGCAAGAACCTGATAACTCATCGAAAACCGTCGCAACGAAGGAAGCTGAAGCGGCTAATGCTAGCGGAGCAAGGGCAAAATTGCATCCGGTGTCCTTCGCTAATCTGGCTAAGCTGCATCAGCAGAGGCTTTTATCGGCTCGGGATCGTGAATTACCGGAGCGTTTATGCGTTGGGCCGTGGGGGCTTTGCTGGGGATCAGCCTGAGCGTGACGGCAGCGGAACCCCCGTTGCGCTTCGCCGTGGCCGACAGTTGGGCGATGCCGATGGTGCAACTGGAACGCGGCCGCCCGACCCAGGGCATTCTCTATGACATCATGCTCAGCCTCGCGACCCAGGTCGGCGTGCCGGCACAATTCAACGTCCTGCCCCGCACGCGCATACAGAGTGCCATGGAACACGGCGAGATCGATGTGCGCTGCTACGCCGCACAGTCGTGGCTGCCGAATCAGTCGGGGGATTACATCTGGAGCATTCCGTTGTTTTTTCAGCGCGACTTGCTGATCACTCGCCAGGATCAACCCGCCAGCGCCGATCCTGCCACCCTGCCCCTCCAGTCGATCGGCACAGTGCTCGGCTACAGCTATCCCACCCTGCAACCCCTGTTCGACGCCAATCGCCTGCAACGCGAAGATGCGCGCAATCAGGAACAAGTGCTGAACAAACTGCTGGCCGGGCGTTATCGCTACGCCGTGAGCAATCAGTGGACGCTGGACTGGTTCAACCAGCGCCTGGCACCCGAACAGCAACTGCAAGGCGTCGCGGTGCTACAGGAGCAGAAAGTCGGTTGCTATGTGAGGAATGATCCGAAGGTGCCGGTGCAGCGGATTTTGCGCACGTTGCTGCGGATGAAAATGTCGGGGGAGATTGATGAGATTATTCGGTTGTATACCGGCAACTCCGAAGCCAGCCCTTAACCCAACCAAATGAAAAAAGGGACTCATGCATGAGTCCCTTTTTCATATCAATAGGCAATTAAAGCAGAGCGCAAGAACCAGACATCGGGATCTTCGCTACATCACCCTTGCCTACGCACAATAGTGTGACTTTCGCTCCCTTCTTCAGCGAAGCCAGTGAATCGGCTTCACTCTTTTCGAAAGCAAACTGCGGCTCCATGAACTGATTCACACCACCACGCAATGTGAGGTATGGATTACCCATGAAGTCAGTGTTGATGTCTGTGACAGTGCCCGACACCTTGAATTTTTTTCCTTTAAACTTCTGATCGGCAGCGACCGTGTTCTCGTTGTAAGCAACAGCAATATCACTTGCAGTCACAGTCGGTGTGGAAGCCAATTCCTGCTTTGCCTTCTCAAGCTCTGCTTCTGCACGTGCCTTTTTCGCGTCGGCGAGCGCCACTGCTTCCGCTTGCTTCTGCTCCGGAGACTTCATCGCATTGCTGATGAATCCAATAACAAAGAGGACAACTATGATAATGCCGAGCCATTTGAACAGTTTTTTCACGCCTTTCTTCCTCTGATAGTCGAGTTTTCCGTTAGCGCACTACACAAGCTCGCCGATGCTGCCTGACGATTTCAAGCGAAGCGATTCTCTAGAATAGGTACGGGCGATGCAAGGCCAGTTGCCATCATTTATCTCAGGAGTACTGACACAGGTTAGGGCTTGGCCATATCCCACTGGCACTTCTTCAGCCGATCTACGTCAGTACCACTCTCTTTCCGCGCATCAATGTTGCCGTCTGCGTCAAGATAGATGTCTGTATTAGGCCATCTGGGTGTGATGCTGATGCAATGATTACGTCCTCCCTTTTTACTCCACCACGAAAACTCCATGAAGAATTCGTCGTCTGGAAAGAGGAAACCATTGTCCATTGCCCCACCACCGGGACGCATGCCGCCTTTGTAAATACGATCTTGCACGTTCCAGATGTACCGGAACTCATCTTGCCCTGCTTTAGAGTAATGAACATTCACTGTCGGCAAAGCGATGTCCCAGTGAGCGATCACCAAATACACCAAAGGTATCCACAGCACCCGCATGAACCATGTCCGACGCTTACTGACAGTTGTGGGCACGGATTCCATCTCCCCAGCTCTCTGGTGGTATTGCAACAACTTCATCCATGATCATCTTCGCGGTCACTCCGCCTGCGGGATACTGTTCGGCGAGCTTAATCCCGATTTGAATCGATACCCTATCGGCAACGTCATCCCATGATCGCGGCGCATACCATGGGCTTGCCGTAGTGTGTGGGCCGGGATGTACTCTCTGCGCTTCAGGCTTGCTCAACTCGCCAGCTTTGGTGGCTGCGTCGGACAAAAGCTGCGCAACGCCAGCTCCGTCCAATAGCTCGCTTTCGGACATGCCGGCTATGACTCCGACATACCCGTAATGGATATTCGACCAGATATCGTAGAAGTAATCGTAGGCCCCCTGCTTGTGGTAAACGCCAACAAAAAGTTTGCGAAGCTTCGGCTTATGATCCCAGTCCATTCTCGGACCTACTTTACTTGCCCAGATTGTCCAAGCGGCGGCTATGTCCATGTAATTACCAAGGAGCCGGGCAGCTGGCGGACCCACGCCTTTTAGCGACGAAGGCTTCCTGTCTGGCGAAGCAGGATCATAGTTGTAGAGTTTTTGCATCGATGAGACTTCCGGGCTCAGGATATTTCGATTCATCTCACCTGCAATGTAGTCAGCCAGAGGCTCCATTTGGTCAGGATGGTTGCACGCGGCAGGTTGTACTTTATCCACATTCTGTTCTGGCTTCGGAGTGCCAGGATCTACGAGCGCGTTGGCGGCAACAGCCTTTTCTTTCAGTTGCGGATCAGCGAGAAGCGTGGCCATCTTCTCTTCGTCAACCGTCCCGTTGGGGCGAATCGCTCCAAGCGCCATGAAGTTGATGATGGTTGCCCCTCCAGCTCCCCCCATGACAAAACCACCACCGACATCACCCGATCCGGTGATGATCGTTCCACCGTGACTTGTAGGGCTTCCTAAATGTGCCATGGGGCGGCCATTTACCAAAATCGAGGGAAATCCCGTGATGATGACAGCGCCGCATCCACAGGCATCGCCCACACGAGCGGATCCCATGAAATTGATATTTGTATCAGCAGACGCAGATGCGATTGGGGTTGTACCGTGTCCCGGTAATGGGCAGACATGCTTGTCACCCAATCGAGCAGAGGAAATCATTCGTCGTCCTTGTATCGAACATAAAACCTCCGTCATTGGAGGTGAAAGTATTTTGCAGGCGCCGCGAGAGTAGCGTACGTATCGGGGGATGGTCTTTAGGAAAAATCCGATTCTGAGGCACGAATTGCCTGAGGACACAGTTTCAGTTTCTGTGGATGCAACAGGCTTCTAGATCGGGCACTGCTCCTCACATCCTGCTGTTAGCTGCATTGGCCACTATGTCCGTGAGAAGGCCATCAAAGGCATGTACCAACCAAACGAAAGCGCTCTTGTGGCTCTCCCATTCGGCGTTTGATACCTGCAAGTCTTCCACTGATTTTGGATGTAGCAATCGGTTCCTGACCGTATTACTCGGTTTTACATGGCGCCAGTCGGTTCCACCTCCAAGATCTCGCTCAGGAACGCTGAAGACTTTAACAACGAGCCTCATCGTCGCCTTTACATTCTCGAGCGCCTCAAATCGCTGACTATTCAGAAACTCCTTATCCTTCGGATCCACCTCGCATGCGCCCTCATCCACCAATAATGTTGCCATGTTTTTGAAGGCGAACGTAATAGCCTCAACATAAGCCCACGACGCACGGATAAAGTTTCGTCTAAGCACCTGACCGCTCTGGTCGGGAAAAGCGGCGAGTAGAACTTCCAAGTCCTCTCGCAGGACAGCATTCATGTCCAGCAAACTGGACATTGCTTTGTCGAAGCGTTCGCAAGCAGATTGCAAATCGGTGGACATACCATCCTTTCGTATTGCTGCTCATCCGTAAAAGTAGTGGCAATCAGCAGCCGGGCGACTCACGGAATTTCGGCTTTCGATTTTCGTGGTAATCGACCCACTCAACCACATCGATAGGAACGTATAGCTTTACTTTTGCACGGGAAATCGCGATGTACACGGCGCAAATTCGCTGATCAAATTCATAGGCATTTTTGAACATTTCGGTAGTGAGCAACTCCGGAGTCAGCAGAACTTCATCGAACTCCATCCCCCCTGCGCTCTCTGCCAGCATCAGCATGCAGCGCTTACCAGCATTGCCAATCACCCGATTCATCCGCGTCAGATCGGCAATCTTGAAGCCTTTTTCCAGCTTGGCCTTGACCCAATGAAAGGCACCATCGAATTGATTGGCGCTACAGACAGATTGCCAATCAGGCAAATCGACGAAGTCCGGATGTACGTCGTTTTCGCGAAGTTCGACACTGTAAAAGTCAGGATTAAATAATTCGATGGCAGTGTTCATGAAAAGACTTTGCTTTTTCTGCTCTTCCTTGTCCGCAAAGTCAAATGCGCAGTTGGCATCATGTAGTTCGATAACCCACTTCATCATGTCCCAGCGGGAGGCAGTGAAAATTATGCACCCCTCGGGCGGCACGAAGCCGATCGGATAATGCTCAATACCGACATCAGCGTCACGAGCGCCTTCAAACGGTATCTTGCTCTTTTGCGTATGACGGAATATCAACGGATTGACCAGACGCTCGATATCACGGCCAGAGCGTACGGAAAAACTAATGTCGCTTTGCCGCACTTCACGCTTCCTTTTAACCTCCACGCCGCTAGCCTGCTGGTACTCATCTCCAAGGGTAATTAGCACTTGACGGCCACGCTCGATGATTTGCAGCAGCGAGGCCGGTATATCCTGGCTCTCATCAATCAGCACATGCGTATAACGAGCCGGCACCATGCAGTCGGCCAAGCTCGCACGCTTAACCATCAATAACGCATCCAACCCTGTCAGGCTATTCCACGCTGGATTCATATCAAGGTAGCCCCATAGCCGACTTGAATACTCAAGCAGCACTGTGGCATCCGTCCGTGACAATGGCTGATTGAAATGCGGCAGATGGTTGGTCGAAAAGCTATGTTCTCGGGAGCGGCAATAGCGCTCGATCACTTGCAAGCAGACATCCAGCGTCGCCTGCCCGTCGTGATGACGGAAGCCGAAGATATTCAGCTCCTGAGCCACGGCTTGCTTACTCGCAACCCGCGCCGGGGTATTGGCGAACTGTGGTCGACGGCCGAGCAACAGAGAGTGCGCGAATTGCTGAAAAGTCCTGCCGGCCTTCTTTTCGATAACTCCTTTCATGCGCTTGCGCAGGTTTTCCAGTTTTGCATCGGTGTGCGCCAGCAGCAACGTCCGCCCGGGTCGCAAGTGCTCGAGCAGCGCCACCAGCAGATGACTTTTGCCTATCCCCGCATAGCCCTGGACGTGCAGATCCTCATCGAGATTGGCGCGAAAGGTTCTGAGCAATTTGTCCTGCGCAGCGCTCAACCAGCGCTCCCGTTGTTTGGGTGTAACCATCTGATGGCTGAAAGGATTATGGATCTTATGATGGCGGATTTTGTACCCGACATCCCATTTGCCATCCGGCAGCAGGTATTCTCGAGCCAACACTTCGTCTGCCAAGAGGAAACGTAGGTTCACACGCTTGATAGCATTCAGTCCGAAGTAGAACTTGCCAGGGTGGAATAATCGCTGTGCTTCGGATAGTAAACCTGCTCCCCCCGAGCGGCGAGAATCTACAGCCCACCCAAGGAGCTTGACCAGAATCGTCTCCGCTGCGACGGCGTTCAGGTCTTTCTCAGCCATTTGTGCCAAATTTTGAATGACCAGCACCGCTGCCAGTTCCGGATCGGTCAGGGCGTCGAGATTTTTAGTGCCACCTTCAAGAAGCAAGCTCGCGCAAACCGCCTCTGTGACGGGCAGGAACGCAGGACTGGATAAATCAAAATGTTCCGGGTGCATATAGCCTCATAGCCAAGATAGGGGGTTTCACAAGCTCAATCCCAACCATGATCTTCATTGATTTCGGGATCATCCTTCTCTGGATCATCGACTGACCAGAGAACACCATCTTTAAATACCCGAACTATTTCATCTCGGATCGGCGTTACATGGCGAACATCATTGAGCCAACCCAATTCGACCAATCTGGATCGTACGTCCCCAATCGGCATCCCCAGAGTAGTGCTCAAGCGATAAAGGATCCTTTCGGCGATTTGGATATTGCCATCCTGATGGTCGACATAGATGACCCCATGCCCGCGCCACTTCACCTCATAATGATCAAGTAGTGGCGCCAAGTGCTCAGCCAAGGACTCCTTTGCCATCCATTTCGAATCACTCATGGCTGACCTCGTCATTGATTCGAAGCTCAAAGCGGTAGCCCCCCAAAGTGCCCGACATCGCTCCGGGATAACTACCGTCCCCCATTCCTACGCTGGCTCCTTCAACACTGATTTTCCCCTGCAACTCATAAACAGCCATTTCGAGCAGCCTGAGCATGTTTCCGGGATTCTCGGCAGTCACGCGCAACTGCAGATCAAATTGCCCCGCAACCGTGTGAATTGAAGGCTGGGAATTCGGGAGCGGATCAAGAGACATGTCTTGCTGAGGATCATCATCAACCTTGCTAACGGTTGCACCAACTAGAATCGCAGCATGCTCCTCGTCCATGAGATCTAGCACCCCCGAAAGCTCAAGGGTCTTTTCAGGATGCAATTGCATCTGCTCCTTGATCTCTAGACGGCGTAGTTGCCAGGCCCGGATTTTTGCTTGGGTCGAGTTATCCATTTCACCCACTTATACTAGTTTTCAATGCTAGGTAGCGAAGTATGCCTGTCTTCATCTGCGATGGTTAAAAGGACGTGCAGGACAGGGAGGACATTTCACTACATGTGGCAACATTGCGAGCTGGGACTTTCCCGTATGTAGATTTTGCGTTCCCCGACAAATCGCAGACACAAAAAAACCGCAGTGGGCGAAACCCATGCAGTTCTGATTGAAGCGTTTGATGTTCGTTAAGGTGGTGCCCCCACCAGCCACACCCCGGCACACAATGTTCCCGCTGTGGCTGCTGCCTTCCGGCTCTGACCAGGTTCACGGGTAATCGTTGCGGGGGGACCGATGGGGTCACCATAACGACGCTCACCTGTCGGCGAGCCGCGCCATTGTACCTATCTGAGGTGAAGTTACAACCGTTGGTTGTAGATAAAAAATATGAATGGCTTCAAGGACATGCGTTGACGTTAAAAGATCGCAGCCTGCGACAGTTCCTACAGGGTCAGAACCTCATCCGCCTTGCCGCCCGCGCGCTGGATCACCAGGTGAATGAAATGCAGCTTGGCAATCGCCGCTGCCGGCAGCACGAACGGATAGAAATCCGGCTGGCCCATGCTGCGTGACAGTTCGTTGAGCATCCCGGCCAGTTCGATCCACGCGTTGACGAACGACAGGAAGGCTTCGCCACCGGGATGCTCCGGATCGTAGAGCGTACTGGTCGGGAACGGCTGGTAGTCGAAGTCCATCTCCCGCGCGCTCATGCCAAAGCCCAGCGCGGTGTCCACCGCGTCCATCATGTGCAGGTAATGCGCCCAGGTTTCCGCCCAGTCTTCCCATGGGTGCATGGTCGCGTAGGCGCTGACGTACTGCTGTGGCCAGTCCAGCGGCGCGCCCTGCTGATAGTGACGATCCAGCGACTCGGCATAACTGGCGCGTTCATCGCCGAACAGGTTGCGGAATGATCCGAGCCACGGGCCGTTGGCAATCAGCCGATCCCAGTAATAGTGCCCGACCTCATGACGAAAATGCCCGAGCAGCGTGCGATAAGGCTCGTGCATCTGCGCCCTCACCTGCTCGCGATGGGCATCGTCGGCTTCTTTGATGTCGAGGGTGATCAGGCCGTTGGTGTGGCCGGTCATCGGCGCTTTGCCTTCGAGGTCGACGCCGATGAAGTCGAAGGCCAGTCCGGTTTCTTCATCCACGGTTTTCGGGATGACCTGCAAGCCGAGGGTGATCAGTTGCGCGACCAGACGACGCTTGGCGATCTCGACCTTACGCCAGCGTTCGGGGTTGTCCGGATCGGACAAGTCGGGGATGGTGCGATTGAGGCTACAGGCGATGCACAGGCTGTCATGGCCGTTGAACGGCAGCAGCCAGTTGCAGGCGGCAGGTGTGTCGAGGTTGGCGCAGCGGCGGAACAGCCCGGCATCGGGGTCGGCGTCGAGCGTCCAGGTGCCGTCCTGCGGGCCGGGTTGCAACGAGGTCAGGCGACTTTGTTCGGGTTGGTAGCCCAACAATGCGCTGCACGCCAGGCACTGGCTGTTGCGAAAAAACAGCGACTGGCCGCAGCGGCACGGCCAGACTTTGCTGTTGCGTGAAGATTCGCCCATGAACGGCGCGACGATGCGAGAACTGAGCTGCTCGAAAAAGCGGTACATGGCGATCTCTCCCTGGGGCTTGCCAAGACTAGATCATTCCCATGACAACATCGTTCCCACTCATAACGGCGCTCCCGGGTGATAACACCATTGTGGCGAGGGGATTTAGCGAAACGTCGCACCGCCCCGGTGGGTTGCGAAGCAGCCCCAAAACCTTACAACTCGGTCGAATCAGACAAACCGTGTGCTCAGATTTTACGACTGCTGCGCAGCCGGTCGGGGATAAATCCCCTCACCACAGGTTTTGGGTTTACCCAATGACTCAGACGGAGATGCCGTGGGTTTTGAGGAAGGCGATAAAGGCTTCTTCATCCATCACTTTCACACCCAACTCGTTGGCCTTGGTCAACTTCGACCCGGCGCCCGGACCGGCGACCACGCAATGAGTCTTGGCCGACACCGAACCCGCCACCTTGGCACCGAGGCTTTCCAGGTGTTCCTTGGCCACATCACGGCTCATTAGCTCGACCTTGCCGGTCAGCACCCAGGTCTCGCCGGACAGTGGCAAACCTTCGACAACTTTTTTCTCGCTCTGCCAGTGCATGCCGAAATCACGCAGTTGTTTCTCGGCGCCCTCGGCAAGCTGACGATGCTCCGGCAGCGCAAAGAATTCACGCACCGAATTCGCCTGTTTTTCCGGCAACGCCTGACGCATGTCGAGCCAGTCGGCGTTCATCACCGCTTCCAGCGAGCCAAACTTGTCCGCGAGTTTCTGTGCGCCACCGGGGCCGACCGATGGAATGTGCAATTTGTCGAGGAAGCCTCCCAGCGTGGTGCTGGCAGCGAATTCGGCGCCTAACTCACCCTGATCCTGAATCTGCAAACCATGACCGAGCAATTCGCTGATCACCTGCTGGTTGTGCGCATCTTCAAAGAAGCTGTGAATCTCGTGCGCCACTTCCAGGCCAACATCCGGCAGGTAGGTCAGCACTTGCGGCAGAGCTTGCTGCACACGCTCCAGCGAACCCAATGAGCGCGCCAGCACCTTGGCTGTTTCTTCGCCGACATCAGGAATACCGAGGGCATAGATGAAACGTGCCAGGCCCGGCTTCTTGCTGTCGGCAATGGCTGCCAGCAGTTTGTTGCTGGAGACTTCGGCAAAGCCTTCCAGATCGACGATGTCGTCGAACTTCAGCGCGTACAGATCGGCCGGCGAACTGACCAGACCTTCGTCGACCAGTTGCTCGACGCTTTTGTCGCCGAGGCCTTCGATGTCCATCGCACGGCGCGACACGAAGTGGATGATCGCCTGCTTCAACTGCGCGCCGCAGGCCAGACGACCGACGCAGCGATACACCGCACCTTCGCTGACCGTTTCCTTGCCCTTGCTGCGCTTGATCAATTGCGTGCGCTCGACGTGCGAGCCGCACACCGGGCAATTCTCAGGGATCGCTACCGGGCGTGCATCTTCAGGACGCCGTTCAGTGACCACTTGCACCACTTGCGGAATCACATCACCAGCGCGGCGAATGATCACGGTGTCGCCGATCATCAAGCCCAGCCGTGCGACTTCGTCCATGTTGTGCAGCGTGGCGTTGGCCACGGTGACGCCAGCCACCTTGACCGGTTTCAGACGCGCCACCGGGGTGACAGCGCCAGTGCGGCCGACCTGGAACTCCACATCGAGCAGCTCGGTGAGTTCTTCCATGGCCGGGAATTTATGCGCGATGGCCCAGCGCGGCTCGCGGGCACGGAAGCCTAGCTCACGCTGATCGGCAATGCTGTTGACCTTGAACACCACGCCGTCGATTTCGTAGGCCAGCGAGTTGCGACGTTCGCCGATGTCGCGGTAGTAATCCAGGCATTCGCCAATGCCTTTGGCCAGTTTCAGTTCGTGACTGATCGGCATGCCCCACTTCTGCAACTGCTTGAGGTTGCCGATGTGTGTGTCGGAAATATCGTGGGAGACCTGACCGATGCCGTAGCAGCAGAATTCCAGCGGACGGTTGGCAGTGATCTTCGAATCCAGCTGACGCAAACTGCCCGCCGCCGCGTTACGCGGGTTGGCGAAGGTCTTGCCGCCGACTTCCAGTTGCGACGCGTTCAAACGCTCGAAACCGGCCTTGGACATGAACACTTCGCCACGCACTTCCAGCGTGGCCGGCCAGCCTTCACCGTGCAGCTTCAGCGGAATGTTACGCACGGTGCGCACGTTGACGCTGATGTCTTCACCCGTGGTGCCATCGCCGCGGGTAGCGCCACGCACCAGCACACCGTCCTGATACAGCAGACTGACCGCCAGGCCATCAAGCTTCGGCTCACAGCTGTACTCCACCGCCGCGCCGCCACCGAACAGATCGCCGGCCGGCAGATCCAGACCTTCGGTCACGCGGCGATCGAACTCGCGCATGTCGGTTTCTTCGAAGGCGTTGCCGAGGCTGAGCATCG
>NZ_JBIUWI010000039.1:29171-30217 GCF_044743385.1 Pseudomonas sp. NPDC087639
GGCCGCTTCCAGCGCCTTGAGCTCGTGGAACAACCGGTCGTACTCGGCATCCGGAATGCTCGGCTCGTCGAGAACGTGGTAACGGTAGTTGTGCTGATCCAGCTCAGCGCGCAGCTCTAGAATGCGATTTTTGGCGGCGGTCATGGTGTTCTCTCATAAAGCAAAAGAGCAGCCGAGGCTGCTCAATCTATTTTGCCGATTGCCTCTTTATAGCGAGGCAATCTTTTCAATCAACGCTTCTGGGTCAGGGCGCGGCGTTCAAATTCGACGATGCGCTGACGGTAGTGCTCGATGGTCTGCGCGGTCAGGACGCTGCGCTGGTCATCTTTGAGCTCGCCGTTCAATTCCTGAGACAGCTTACGGGCCGCGGCCACCATCACGTCGAAGGCCTGCTTCGGATGACGCGGGCCTGGCAGGCCGAGGAAGAAGCTCACCGCCGGGGTGCTGAAATGGTCGATGTCATCCAGATCAAAGATGCCCGGCTTGACCGCATTGGCCATGGAGAACAGTACTTCACCGTTGCCAGCCATGCTTTCGTGGCGGTGGAAAATGTCCATTTCGCCGAAACGCAGACCGCTTTCCAGAATATTCTGCAACAGCGCCGGGCCTTTGAAGCCAGCGGCGTCGCGGCAGATCACGCTGATCACCAAGACTTCTTCAGCTTGTGGCTGATCCTTGTCGACCACGGCAGGCGAAGGCTTGCTGTCTTCGACGAAGTCATCATCACGGCTGCTGAAGTTCGGGCCACCGTCCAGATCAAGATCCAGATTCAAGTCACCCTGGGCCGGGCCGTTGCTGCCGCGCTTGCCACGCTTGGAGCCGGATTCGCGAGGCTCGCGTGCTTCGCGGGCCGGCATGCTCACCGACGGCAGATCGTGTTCGTCCAGTTGTGGCTCTTTATGTGTGTCCAGCACGCGGGCCGGGCCCAACAGCTCAGCGCTGGTGTCCTCGTCCGGCAGGTTGGACAGACTTCGGTCAAGACGGAACTTCAGTTTTCCCTTGCCGCCGCGCATACGGCGCCAGCCATCGAAAAGAATACCGGCAAT
>NZ_JBIUWI010000039.1:30227-51113 GCF_044743385.1 Pseudomonas sp. NPDC087639
GTTCTGACAGGCGTTTTGCCCACGTATACGAAAAATTGACATTAAACTAGCACGACCAAAGACAACTTTACACCGTCTGTCTCATTGGCTTGCGCGAATATGTCGATTGGCCAGCAAGTCGAAGCCAGTAAAAAAGTCCTACAAACCCCTAATACCTTTCCGACACGACGCTGACTCAGGCGTCCACCATCGCCATCGCCTCCTCGACATCCACGGCTACCAGTCGCGAACAACCCGGTTCATGCATCGTTACCCCCATCAACTGCTCGGCCATTTCCATGGCGATCTTGTTGTGGGTGATATAGATGAACTGCACGGTCTGCGACATCTCTTTAACCAATCGTGCGTAGCGTCCAACGTTAGCGTCATCCAGTGGTGCGTCAACTTCATCGAGCATGCAGAACGGCGCCGGATTCAATTTGAAGATGGCAAAAACCAGTGCCAGTGCGGTCAGGGCTTTTTCCCCGCCGGAGAGCAAATGGATGGTGCTGTTCTTCTTTCCTGGCGGCTGCGCCATGATCGTTACCCCTGTATCGAGTAGATCTTCGCCCGTCAGTTCCAAATACGCCCGTCCACCACCGAAAACTTTTGGAAAAAGTGCCTGTAAACCGCCATTGATCTGATCAAAGGTATCTTTGAAACGGTTACGGGTTTCCTTGTCGATCTTGCGGATGACGTTTTCCAGCGTCTCCAGTGCTTCCACCAGATCGGCGTTCTGAGCATCCAGATAACGCTTACGCTCGGATTGTTGCGTGTATTCGTCGATGGCCGCGAGGTTGATCGCACCCAGGCGTTGAATCCGCGCATTGATCCGTTCGAGTTCTTCTTCGGCTTCGCGTTCACTGGCCTGCGCCGTCAATGTCGCGAGCACGCCGTTGAGATCGTAGCCGTCTTCCAGCAGTTGATCCTGCAAAGCCTTGCGGCGCACGGTCAGGGCTTGCCATTCCATGCGTTGCTGTTCGAGCTGACCACGGATCAGTTGCGATTGCTGCTCGGCCTGAGTCCGGCGTTTTTCCGCGTCGCGCAGTTCGCGATCGGCATCTTCAAGGGCGATCTGCGCGGTCTTGAGTTCTTCGTCGACGGTCATGCGCTTGTCGAGCAGCTCTTCGAGTTTCAGGCGCAGCTCTTCCAGCGGTGCCTCGCCCTCCTCCAGATTGAGACTCAACTGTTCGCGCTTTTCAGTCAGACGTTCGGACTGCATTTCCAGACGCTCCAGTGCCTGGCGCGTGGAGTCGTGCTGCGCGCGCAACGAGCCGAGACGCACGGCCAACTGATGCGCGTGATCCTTGTGCTGCCGCGCTTCCTGACGCACCCGGTCGAGGCGCTCGCGCAGGCTATCGCGCTGGGCCAGCAGCAACTCGCGCTGCTCGGTGTCCAGCGCCATGGCGTCGAGGGCTTCCTGCAATTGCATGCGCGCTTCGCCGATGTGTTCGTGCTCAAGTGCGCGCTGCTCGCCGAGCTCGACCAGCTCCTCATCGAGGCGAGTACGACGCAGCGTCAGTTGTTCGGCCTTGGCCTTACCAGCGGACAGTTGGGCTTTTAACTCGCCTTGCTGACGGGCTTCATCCTGCAGCAAGCGACGCAGATGTTCGCGACCGTTTTCCTGCTGACGCTGTTGCGCGCGCAGGGTTTGCAAACGGGTTTCCATGGCCTCGACCGTGGCTTCACGCTCTTCGCGCTCAAGATGCAGCGCTTCGATTTCCTGGCCACGAGCGAGCATGCCGATCTCCGCTTCACTGGCGCGACGCACGCGCAGGAAATGCCGGCCGACCCAGTAACCATCACGACTGATCAAGCTCTGGCCGGCGCTCAACTGACCGCGCAAGGCCAGCGCCTGCTCCAGACTGTCGACCGGTTTGACCTGACCGAGCCATGGCGACAGATCGATCTGCGCCTCGACCTTGTCCAGCAAGCTGCCCGCCACTCGCACGCCGTCGGTGCCGGGGCTGAGCAGGCGCAAATCGCCCTGGGTGAAACCGGACAAATCGAAACCGCTGAAATCATCCACCAGCACCGCTTGCAGATCGGCGCCGAGCACGGTTTCCACCGCCAGCTCCCAACCCGCTTCCACCTTCAGGCCTTCGGCCAGACGCGGACGTTCAGCAAGGTTGTGTTCCTTCAGCCATTCGGCGGTGCCGGTGCCCGGATCGAGCGCGGCCTGCTGCAAGGCTTCAAGCGATGCGAGGCGACCGTTGAGGCGCTGCAAATCGCCCTGCGCCTGTTGCTGCGCGGTCAGCGCCTGCTGCAATTCCTGACGCAGTTGTTCGAGCTTTTCGACCTGCGCTTCTTCGCTGGTCTGCAAATCTTCAAGGGTCGCTTCGGACTCGGCGAGCTGCTCGTTGAGCTCCATGATCGCCGCGTCTTCGGGATCGGCCGAGAGCAGCGCGCGCTCTTCGCCGAGACGTTTCTGCCGATCAGCCAGGCGCTCCATGCTCGTTTCCAGTTGCTGGATGCGCGACTGCTGCACTTCGGCCTGACGACGCGGTTCGGCGGCGGTCAGGTTGAACGTGTCCCACTGCTCCTGCCAGCCATGCATGACGGATTCGGAATCTTCCAGCGCAGCGGCAGCTTCTTCGGCGGCGGCGCTGGTGATTTCCTGCTCGGGGGTGAGCATGTCCAGCTCTTCGCCAAGGGTCAGCAGCAAGGTGCGGTCGTGACCAAGGTGCGATTCGGTTTCCAGGCGCGCGCGCTCGGCTTCTTTCAGATCGTCCTGCAACTGACGCAAGCGTTGCTGGCCGTGCTGGATGCTCTGCTCGACCCGGGCGATGTCGCCGCCGACCGAATAGAAGCGCCCTTGCACCAGATTAAAGCGCTCCGACAGATCGTGGTGCCCGTCGCGCAGGCGCTCGATGGCCGCATCGGCGTTACGTTGCTCGGCGACCAGCGCTTCGAAACTGACTTCCTGAGTGCCGATGATCGACTCGCGCTGGCCGACCTGATCGTTCAGATCCTGCCAGCGCAGCGCCGACAATTGCGCCTTGAGCTGACGCTCTTCGGCTTTGAATTCCTGATACTTCTTCGCCGCCTCGGCCTGACGGTGCAAGCGTTCGAGTTGACGCTCAAGTTCGTCGCGCAGGTCGGTCAGACGGGCGAGGTTTTCGTGGGTGCGGCGGATACGGTTTTCGGTCTCGCGCCGGCGTTCCTTGTACTTGGAGATGCCCGCCGCTTCTTCGATGAAGTTACGCAGATCTTCGGGCTTGGACTCGATCAGCTTGGAGATCATCCCCTGCTCGATGATCGAGTAGCTGCGCGGGCCGAGGCCGGTGCCGAGGAAGATGTCGGTGATGTCACGACGACGGCATTTGGTGCCGTTGAGGTAATAAGTGGTCTGGCTGTCGCGGGTGACTTTGCGGCGAATGGAAATCTCCGCGTAGGCCGCGTATTCGCCCAGCAGCGTGCCGTCGGAGTTGTCGAACACCAGTTCGATGCTCGCCTGACTCACCGGTTTGCGGCTGGTCGAGCCGTTGAAGATGACGTCGGTCATCGACTCGCCACGCAGGTTTTTCGCCGAACTTTCGCCCATCACCCAGCGCACGGCGTCGATGATGTTCGACTTGCCGCAACCGTTCGGCCCGACGACCGCCGCCATGTTACTGGGGAAGTTCACCGTGGTCGGGTCGACGAAGGATTTGAATCCCGCCAGTTTGATGCACTTGAGCCGCACGCTTAGGCAACCGTCAGGGCAGACACCACCAGATCGCAACTGCGCTGGGCGTAAGCCGTCAGCACGATGCGGATCTGCGGCAAATCGCGGGCAAGCACAGCGGCCAACAAGCGCTCGAACAATTCAAGGAACTCGCTCATCTCGGCCTTGCGCTGTTCGAGGGCGAGGAAGTACGCGCGGCTCATGGCCGGTTGCAGGTTCTCGACGGTCTCTTGCAGGTACGGATTGTTGGCGAATGGATAGGCGGCGCGCATCACGGCGAAGCTGTCGTCGACAAACGCGCGGATGTCCTGACGCTCGTAGCTGGCGGTGAGGCGCTGCTGGATCTGCACGAACGGCGCCATGTCGGACTGGACTTGCCAGCCGTTGGCCACCGAGTTGCCGAGCAGGATGTACAGCTCGCTCATCAGCGTGCACAGGCTCTGCACCTTGTGCGCCGTCAGCTCAGTGACGTGCGCGCCACGGCGCGGCAGGATCGCGATCAGGTGGCGGCGTTCGAGGATCAGCAAAGCTTCGCGGACCGATCCGCGGCTGACATTCAATGCCAGCGTGACCTTCTGTTCCTGGATGCGCTCTCCCGGCTTCATTTCGCCACGAATGATGCGTTCGGCGAGGTGGTGAGCAATTTGCTCGGCGAGGCTGTCCGGCGCCTTGAACGTCATGGTTGTCCTTCAAACTCTATCGATCTGCACAAGCGGCGCAGTGTAGCGCAAATGCACGGTCATGGCGGAGTGCCCACTCAGCGGTTTTTGGCACGATTCCCGCAACTTTCTATAGAAAAACAAACAAAAAACCAGGTGACTCAATGAGGGTCAATACTGAATAGACACGTTGTTGATCGACGAAATGCATTTTCTTGACCTTTAAGTCAGAAAACCATTGACCGAAAAGTCAGAGCTGCTAAATTCGGCTCACGTCGGTTAACAACAATAATGAGTCTGCGAGGCCTTCCGTGATCCAGTTTTTACTTAACCAGGAACTCCGTAGCGAGCACGCCCTGGACCCGAATCTGACTGTGCTCAATTACCTGCGCGAACACGTGGGCAAATCCGGTACCAAAGAAGGTTGCGCCAGCGGTGACTGCGGCGCCTGCACCGTGGTGGTCGGCGAGTTACAAACGGATGACGATGGTCGCGAACACATTCGCTATCGCAGCCTCAACTCGTGCCTGACGTTCGTTTCGTCGCTGCACGGCAAACAACTGATCAGCGTCGAAGATCTCAAGCACAAAGGCGAACTGCACAGCGTGCAGAAAGCCATGGTCGAGTGCCACGGCTCACAGTGCGGGTTCTGCACCCCCGGTTTCGTCATGTCGCTGTTCGCCCTGCAAAAGAACAGCGATGCACCGGATCAGGCCAAAGCCCACGAAGCGCTGGCCGGCAACCTCTGCCGCTGCACCGGCTACCGGCCGATTCTGGCCGCTGCCGAACAATCGTGTTGCGGCAAACAGCCGGATCAGTTCGACGCCGGCGAAGCCGACACCATCGCCCGCCTCAAAGCCATTGCCCCGACCGATATCGGCGAACTCAACAGCGGCGACAAACGCTGCCTGGTGCCGCTGACCGTGGCCGATCTGGCTGACCTCTACGACGCTTACCCGCAAGCCCGGCTGCTGGCCGGCGGCACCGATCTGGCGCTGGAAGTCACGCAGTTCCACCGCACCCTGCCGGTGATGATTTACGTCGGCAACGTCGCGGAAATGAAGCGCATCGACAGCTTCGATGACCGTATCGAAATTGGTGCCGCCACCGCCCTCTCCGACTGCTACGAAGCGCTGAACGCCGAGTACCCGGACTTCGGCGAACTGCTGCACCGTTTCGCCTCTCTGCAAATCCGCAACCAGGGCACCCTCGGCGGCAACATCGGCAACGCTTCGCCGATTGGTGACTCGCCACCGCTGCTGATCGCCCTCGGCGCACAAATCGTGCTGTGCAAGGGTGAAACCCGGCGCACGTTGAACCTTGAGGAATACTTCATCGATTACCGCGTCACCGCGCGTCAGGAAAGCGAGTTCATCGAGAAAATCATCGTCCCGCGTGCCAGCGCCGAGCAGCTGTTCCGCGCCTATAAAGTCTCGAAACGCCTGGATGACGACATCTCCGCCGTCTGCGCCGCGTTCAACCTGCGCATCGAAAACGGTGTGATCAGCGATGCCCGTGTCGCCTTCGGCGGCATGGCCGCGATTCCGAAACGCGCCGCCCATTGCGAAGCCGTTTTGCTCGGCCAGCCGTTCAACAACGCCGTGGTCGAACGCGCCTGCGCTGCACTGGCCGAAGACTTCACGCCGCTCTCGGACTTCCGCGCCAGCAAGGAATATCGCCTGCTCAGCGCGCAGAACCTGCTGCGCAAATACTTCATCGAACTGCAAACACCGCACATCGAGACTCGGGTGACCGCTTATGTCTAACCATCACGCCGTAGAGAAGACCCAAGCTGAATTGGCCGAGCTGTTCGCCCAGGACCTGACCACCGGTGTCGGCCGCAGCGTCAAGCACGACAGCGCCGCCAAGCACGTGTCCGGTGAAGCGCAGTACATCGATGACCGGCTCGAATTCCCGAATCAGTTGCACCTGTACGCACGCATGTCGGACCGCGCCCACGCGAAAATCATCAGCATCGACACCAAGCCCTGCTACGCCTTCGAAGGCGTGCGCATCGCCATCACCCACGAAGACGTGCCGGGCCTGAAAGACATCGGCCCGCTGATGCCGGGCGATCCGCTGCTGGCGATCGACGACGTGCAGTTCGTCGGTCAACCGGTGCTGGCCGTGGCGGCGAAAGATCTGGAAACCGCACGCAAAGCGGCGATGGCCGCGATCATCGAATACGAAGATCTCGAGCCCGTGCTCGACGTGGTCGAAGCCCTGCGCAAACGCCACTTCGTGCTCGACAGTCACACCCATCAACGTGGTGATTCGGCCGGTGCTTTGGCCACTGCCGAACACCGTATTCAAGGCACGCTGCACATCGGCGGTCAGGAACACTTTTACCTGGAGACGCAGATCTCCTCGGTGATGCCGACCGAAGACGGCGGCATGATCGTCTACTGCTCGACGCAGAACCCGACCGAAGTGCAGAAACTGGTCGCCGAAGTGCTCGACGTCTCGATGAACAAGATCGTTGTCGACATGCGCCGCATGGGCGGTGGTTTTGGTGGCAAGGAAACTCAGGCCGCCAGCCCGGCATGCCTGTGCGCAGTGGTCGCGCACCTCACCGGCCAGCCAACCAAGATGCGCCTTCCGCGCGTTGAAGACATGCTGATGACCGGCAAGCGTCACCCGTTCTACGTCGAGTACGACGTCGGTTTCGACAGCACCGGGCGCCTGCACGGGATCAACATGGACCTGGCCGGCAACTGCGGCTGCTCGCCGGACTTGTCCGCCTCGATCGTTGACCGGGCAATGTTCCACTCGGACAACTCGTACTACCTCGGCGACGCGACCATCAACGGTCATCGCTGCAAGACCAACACCGCGTCGAACACCGCTTACCGTGGTTTCGGTGGCCCGCAAGGCATGGTCGCCATCGAAGAAGTGATGGACGCAATTGCCCGTCATCTCAATCTAGATCCGCTGGCCGTGCGCAAGGCCAACTACTACGGCAAGACCGAGCGCAACGTCACCCATTACTACCAGACCGTCGAGCACAACATGCTCGAAGAGATGACCGCCGAGCTGGAAGAAAGCAGCCAGTACGCCGAGCGCCGCGAAGCGATCCGCCGCTACAACGCCAATAGCCCGATCCTGAAAAAAGGCCTGGCGCTGACACCGGTGAAATTTGGCATTTCCTTCACCGCCAGCTTCTTGAACCAGGCCGGTGCACTGATCCACATCTACACCGACGGCAGCATCCACCTGAACCACGGCGGCACGGAGATGGGCCAGGGCCTCAACACCAAGGTCGCGCAGGTTGTGGCCGAAGTGTTCCAGGTCGAAATCGACCGCGTGCAGATCACCGCGACCAACACCGACAAGGTGCCGAACACCTCGCCGACGGCGGCGTCCAGCGGTGCTGACTTGAACGGTAAAGCGGCGCAGAACGCGGCGGAAATCATCAAGAAGCGTCTGGTCGAATTCGCTGCACGCCACTTCAAAGTCACTGAAGAAGACGTTGAATTCCACAACGGCCACGTGCGCGTTCGCGACCACATTCTGACCTTCGAAGCGCTGATCCAGCAGGCGTATTTCAATCAGGTCTCACTGTCGAGCACCGGGTTCTACAAGACCCCGAAAATCTATTACGACCGCAGCAAGGCCCGTGGCCGCCCGTTCTACTACTTCGCGTTTGGCGCGGCGTGCTGCGAAGTGATCGTCGACACCCTGACCGGCGAGTACAAGATGCTGCGCACCGACATCCTTCACGACGTCGGCGCCTCGCTGAACCCGTCCATCGATATCGGTCAGGTGGAAGGGGGTTTCGTCCAGGGCATGGGCTGGCTGACCATGGAAGAGCTGGTCTGGAACAACAAAGGCAAGCTGATGACCAACGGCCCGGCCAGCTACAAGATCCCGGCCGTGGCAGACATGCCGCTGGACCTGCGGGTGAAGCTGGTGGAAAACCGCAAGAACCCGGAAGACACGGTGTTCCATTCCAAGGCTGTCGGTGAGCCACCGTTCATGCTCGGGATTGCCGCGTGGTGTGCGATCAAGGACGCCGTGGCGAGCCTCGGCGACTACAAACATCAACCGAAAATCGACGCGCCAGCGACGCCAGAGCGGGTGTTGTGGGGGTGTGAGCAGATGCGCCAGTTGAAAGCGGTGAAAGCCGTCGAAGTCGAGTCAGAAGTAGTGGTTTGATCGTTCCCACGCTCTGCGTGGGAATGCAGCCCGCGACGCTCTGCGTCGCATCCTGAAAAGCGGACGCGGAGCGTTCAGAGATGCATTCCCACGCAGACCGTGGGAATGATCTTGGGAGGTGAATATGTACAACTGGATCGACGCCCTCGCCGACCTGCAGAACCAGGGCGAACCCTGTGTTCTGGTGACGATCATCGAAGAACTCGGCTCGACGCCACGCAACGCTGGCTCGAAAATGGTCGTCAGTGCCAGACAGATCTTCGACACCATCGGTGGCGGGCATCTGGAATACAAAGCCATGCAGATCGCCCGCGACATGCTCGCCAGCGGCAAGCAAGACACCCATCTGGAGCGCTTCAGCCTCGGCGCCAGCCTTGGCCAGTGCTGTGGCGGCGCCACCGTGTTGCTGTTCGAACCGATGGGCCAGGTGCAGGCGCAGATTGCCGTGTTCGGCGCCGGCCACGTGGGTCGCGCGCTGGTGCCGCTGCTCGCCAGCCTGCCCTGCCGCGTGCGCTGGATCGATTCGCGGGAGGAGGAATTCCCCGAACAGATTCCCAAAGGCGTGCGTAAAATCGTCGCCGAAGAGCCTGTGGATGAAATCGATGACCTGCCCGCCGGCAGCTACTGCATCGTCATGACCCACAACCATCAGCTCGATCTGGAGCTGACCGCCGCGATCCTCAAGCGCAACGACTTCACCTGGTTCGGCCTGATCGGCTCAAAGACCAAACGCGCCAAGTTCGAACACCGTTTGCGTGACCGTGGTTTCGACGCCAGCGTCGTGCAACGCATGCGTTGCCCGATGGGTATCGGCGAAGTCAAAGGCAAACTGCCTGTGGAAATCGCCATATCCATCGCCGGTGAAATCATCGCCACCTATAACGCCAATTTCGGCCAGCACACCGCCAGCGCCGAACCGATTGCCAAACTGCTGCCTGTTTCGCGCCGCAGTGAAGCCACCAAACTCAAAGCCTCAAATTGATTAGAGAACCCTCATGCCTCTGACTCGCAAAGCCTACCGCGCCGCCATCCTGCACAGCATCGCCGATCCCGCCGAAGTCGGGATCGAAGCCTCCTACGAGTATTTCGAGGATGGCCTGCTGGTGGTCGATGACGGCAAGATCAGCGCCCTCGGCCACGCCAGCGAACTGCTGCCGACGCTGCCGGCGGACATCGAGATCAACCACTATCAAGATGCTCTGATCACCCCGGGCTTCATCGACACCCACATCCACCTGCCGCAAACCGGCATGGTCGGCGCGTATGGCGAGCAACTGCTCGATTGGCTGAACACCTACACCTTCCCGTGCGAAAGCCAGTTCGGCGACAAGGCGCATGCTGACGATGTCGCCGACATCTTCATCAAGGAATTGCTGCGCAACGGCACCACCACGGCGTTGGTGTTCGGCAGCGTGCACCCGCAGTCGGTGAACTCGTTCTTCGAGGCGGCCGAAAAACTTGATCTGCGGATGATCGCCGGCAAGGTCATGATGGATCGCAACGCCCCGGACTACCTGACCGACACCGCCGAATCCAGCTACGTCGAGAGCAAGGCGCTGATCGAGCGCTGGCACGGCAAGGGCCGCCTGCACTATGCGGTGACCCCGCGTTTCGCCCCGACCAGTACCCCGGAACAATTGACCCTCGCCGGGCAATTGCTGACCGAATACCCGGATCTGTACATGCAGACCCACATCAGCGAGAACCTCAAGGAAATCGAGTGGGTCAAGGAACTGTTCCCGGAGCGCAAGGGTTACCTCGACGTTTACGATCACTACAAGCTGCTCGGCGAGCGTTCGGTGTTCGCCCATGGCGTGCACCTGTGCGACGACGAATGCGCGCGTCTGGCGGAAACGGGCTCGGCAATCTCGTTCTGCCCGACGTCGAACCTCTTCCTCGGCAGCGGCTTGTTCAACCTGCCGATGGCCGAAAAGCATAAATTGAACGTCGGCCTCGGCACTGACGTCGGTGGCGGCACCAGTTTCTCGCTGCTGCAAACCCTGAACGAAGCTTACAAAGTGATGCAGTTGCAAGGTGCGCGCTTGAGTCCGTTCAAGTCGTTGTACCTGGCGACGCTGGGTGGAGCGCGGGCGCTGCGTCTGGAAGACAAGATCGGCAACCTGCAACCGGGTTCCGACGCTGACTTCCTGGTGCTGGATTACAACGCCACGCCATTGCTGAGCTATCGCTTGAAGCAGGCGAACAATATTGCCGAGACGTTGTTTGTGTTGATGACGCTGGGGGATGACCGCACGGTGCAGCAGACTTATGCGGCGGGTGCGCTGGTGCATCAGCGCTGATTTTTCCCGAGACATAAAAAATCCCCCGGTGGTGTTCAGCCCCGGGGGATTTTTATTGCCTGTCAGTACGCCTTCGCGAGCAGGCTCGCTCCCACATTTGAAATGCATTCCCCTGTGGGAGCGAGCCTGCTCGCGAAGGGAGCGACTCGGTCTACTTTAGAGCTTGGCCGCAGGCCGCCCCGGCTTCTTGGTCTGCAACAAATGCGAGAACACCGCGTGCAGATCATCCGAAGCGCTTTCCTCGTCGAGGTTGAGCTTGCTGTCGATGTGATCCATGTGATGCATCATCAGGTCCACCGCCAGCTCACCGTTGCGCGCTTCGATCGCGTCGATCAACTGGGTGTGTTCGTCGTAGGAGCAATGCGAACGGTTGCCGCTTTCATACTGGGCGATGATCAGCGACGTCTGCGAGACCAGGCTGCGCTGGAAGCTGATCAGCGGGGCGTTCTTCGCCGCTTCGGCGAGTTTCAGGTGGAACTCACCCGACAAACGAATACCGGCGCCACGATCACCGCGCGAGAAGCTGTCGCGCTCGTCGTTGACCATCTGGCGCAGCTCGGCGATCTGTTCGGCGGTGGCATGTTGCACAGCCAGTTCAGTGATCGCACGCTCGACCAGACGACGGGCCATGAACACCTGACGCGCTTCTTCAACGCTCGGGCTTGCAACCACAGCGCCACGGTTCGGCCGCAACAACACGACGCCTTCATGGGCCAGACGCGACAGCGCGCGGCGAATGATGGTGCGGCTGACCCCGAAGATTTCCCCCAACGCTTCTTCGCTCAATTTTGTGCCGGGCGCCAGACGCTGTTCGAGGATGGCCTCGAAAATATGCGCGTAGACAATATCGTCCTGGGTTCCGCTGCGGCCGGCTTTGCCTGCTCGCGGTTGTTTCTTGAGGGGTTGCAACTGTTCGTTCATGGGCACTCGAGTCGGGAGAACTGCGGCGAATAGACCGTGACTGTAATACGGCACAGTAGGTCGCTGGCAAGTATCGCGTAAAAAACAGCGCGATTGTACACAATGGATGGTGGCAACACGACTGTATGGCTGTTTGTGACCACGGCTGTATTGCAACGATCCGTTACGATTGAGTTTAGGCTTGATCGCAGAATCCGCCTTTTGAACACAACTGCTCTTATGTAGGAGCTGCCGAAGGCTGCGATCTTTTGACTTTGACTTTAGAAGCAAGATCAAGAGATCGCAGCCTTCGGCAGCTCCTACAGGGTTTATGTTGTGGCAGACGTCTTTATCAGAACAAGGAACACCGCCGTCATGAACGACGCCACGCATACCCAACTGCGTCCCTTTTCCGACACCTCGCCCTCGGCCATCGTCGCCGGTTTTATTGCGATGATGACCGGCTACACCAGTTCGCTGGTGCTGATGTTTCAGGCCGGGCAAGCGGCGGGCCTGACCAGCGGGCAAATTTCCTCGTGGATCTGGGCGATCTCGATTGGCATGGCGGTGTGTTCGATCGGCCTGTCGCTGCGTTATCGCACGCCAATCACCATCGCCTGGTCCACCCCCGGCGCGGCGTTGTTGATCACCAGTCTGGGCGGCGTCAGTTACGGCGAGGCCATCGGCGCCTACATCACCTGCGCGGTGTTGGTGACGATTTGCGGGCTGACCGGCAGTTTCGAACGTCTGGTGAAAAAGATTCCGGCCTCACTGGCGGCCGCGCTGCTGGCGGGGATACTGTTCAAGATCGGCAGCGAAATCTTCGTCGCCGCGCAACACCGCACCGGCCTGGTGCTGGGGATGTTCTTTACGTATCTGCTGATCAAGCGTCTGTCGCCGCGCTATGCCGTGCTCGCCGCCCTGCTGATCGGCACCGCGCTGTCGGGCTTCATGGGCCTGCTGGATTTCAGCGGTTTTCATCTGGAAGTGGCGACACCGGTATGGACCACGCCGCACTTCTCGCTGGCGGCGACCATCAGCATCGGCATCCCGTTGTTCGTGGTGGCGATGACTTCGCAGAACATGCCCGGCATCGCCGTCTTGCGCGCAGACGGCTATAACGTCCCGGCCTCGCCGCTGATCACCACCACGGGCATCGCCTCGTTGTTGCTGGCGCCGTTCGGCTCCCACGGGATCAACCTCGCCGCCATCAGCGCGGCGATCTGCACCGGCCCGCACGCCCATGAAGATCGCAACAAACGCTACACCGCAGCGGTGTGGTGCGGGATTTTCTACGGGATTGCCGGGGTGTTCGGCGCCACATTGGCGGCGTTGTTTGCCGCGCTGCCGAAAGAACTGGTGCTGTCGATTGCTGCACTGGCGCTGTTCGGTTCGATCATCAACGGATTGAGCATTGCCATGACTGAGGTGAAGGAGCGTGAAGCGGCGCTGATTACCTTCATGGTCACGGCGTCGGGGCTGACGCTGTTTTCCATCGGTTCGGCGTTTTGGGGGATTGTTGCGGGGGTTTTGACGCTGGTGATTCTGAACTGGCGTAAAGCATAAAACGCCAGGCATAAAAAAACGGCGACCCTTAGGTCGCCGTTTTTTTCAGTATCACTTAGCCGCGTTGATCGGCTTTTCCGGATACCAAACGTCCAGCAGTGGGCTGACGGTCATACCGGTCAGCTCAGTGCGGTTTTTCAGCCAGGCTTCAACAGCAGCGCGCTGCTCTTCGTTGACCGAGCCACGCTTCTGCAGGCAAACCAGACCGAAGTCATCGCCGCCAACATAACCCAGACCGTTGGCTTCCATGGCTTCTTTGATGAATGCTTCGAGGAAAGCGTCAATGGCTTCTTCGGACAAGTCTTCTTTGAAGTCCAGGTTCAGTTCGAAACCCAGCTCTTGAAATTCATCAACGCACAGTTTTTTGCGCAGACGCTGGGAACGGTTAGTCGCCATTGGAACAATCCTCTTAAGTAATAACGGCCGGCACTTTACCAGTTTAAGACGTCAATTGCCCGCCTCTGTGGACGCTGAGGCCGACCGCCTGTAAAAAAATCACCGATTAGCCCACCCGCCGACGGCACAAGTGGTTACACCTTGGGGCATAATGCCGACACTTTCATGACCACTGAGGGCTTTTTCATCCATGTCCTCGTCTTTTTCCCCCTCTTCTGCAGGGTTTTATTTCATATGATCAAATCGTTGCGTCCTCTTTTGCTGGCCGGCCTTCTTCTTCCTTTGGCCCTGCCTGTTTCTGCTGCCACCCTCAATACCGCCCTCACCCCCAACGTCGAAAAAGCCCTCAAGGCCAGCAAGCTGCAGCCTTCTGCGCTGTCGCTGGTGATGGTGCCGCTCGACGGCCCGGGCACGGCGACCGTGTACAACGCTGACGTGTCGGTCAACCCGGCCTCGACCATGAAACTGGTCACCACCTACGCGGCGCTGGAAATGCTCGGCCCCAACCATCAGTGGAAAACCGAGTTTTACACCGACGGCGACCTGAGCGGCGGCATCCTCAACGGCAACCTCTATCTCAAGGGTGGCGGCGATCCGAAGCTGAACATGGAAAAACTCTGGCTGTTGATGCGTGACCTGCGCGCCAACGGCGTGACCCAGATCACCGGTGATCTGGTACTGGATCGCAACTTCTTCGTGCAGCCGCAGTTGCCGGAATTCAACGATGACGGCAATGACGAGAACAAGCCGTTCCTGGTCAAACCGGATTCGCTGCTGGTCAACCTCAAGGCCCTGCGCTTTGTGGCGCGCAATGACGGTGGCCGCGTGCTGATTTCAGTGGAGCCGCCGATCGCCAGCATCCGCATCGAAAACACCGTCAAGGTCCTCAATTCCAAGCAATGCACCGGCGGCGTGCGCTACAACCCGGTGCCACAGGCTGATGGCAGCGTGACCGTGACCGTCGCCGGCCAGTTGGGCGAAGGTTGCAGCTCGCAGACTTACCTGTCGCTGCTTGACCACGCGACCTACACCGCTGGCGCCGTTCGCGCGATCTGGAAAGAACTGGGTGGCAGCATTCAGGGCAAGGATCGTCTGGCGTCGACCCCGAGCAACGCCAAACTGCTGGCCCGCGCCTACTCGCCGGATCTGGCGGAAATCATCCGCGACATCAACAAATACAGTAACAACACCATGGCCCAACAGCTGTTCCTGAGCCTGGGACAGAAATTTCGCAACGACGCCGACGGTGACGACGCCAAAGCAGCGCAACGCGTAGTGCGTCAGTGGCTGGCGAAGAAAGGCATTACCGCGCCGCACCTGGTGATGGAGAACGGCTCCGGCCTGTCCCGCGCTGAACGCGTCAGCGCCCGCGAAATGGCCGGCATGTTGCAAGCCGCTTGGCACAGCCCGTACTCCGCCGAATTTATCAGCTCGCTGCCGATTGCCGGCACCGACGGCACCATGCGCAAACGCCTGAAGACCACCGCGATGCGCGGTGAAGCTCACGTCAAGACCGGCACCCTGAACACCGTACGAGCGATTGCCGGTTTCAGCCGTGACGTGAATGGCAATACCTGGGCGGTGGTGGCGATCCTCAACGACAAGGCACCGTTTGGTGCATCGTCGGTGCTGGATCAGGTGCTGCTGGATCTGTATCGCCAGCCGAAGACGGCGCAGACGGCTTCGGTCCTGTAATCCAAGTTCAAGCAACACCACAAAAACCTGTGGGAGCGAGCCTGCTCGCGAAGGCGTCAGGTCAGTCAATAAATGTGCTGACTGATAAACCGCCTTCGCGAGCAGGCTCGCTCCCACATTGGTTTGGTGGCAGGGCTTAACCCATCTGCTCAACCCGATCCCGCCCGCCCTGCTTCGCCGCGTACACGCCCGAATCCGCCCGCAACAGCAGTGAATCCGCGCCTTCCCCCGGTCGCCAACTGGCGATGCCAAAACTCGCGGTGACCACGCCGACCACATCCACCGGCGCACTGCGTAGCCCTTGCCACAATTCCTGCGCCAGCATGTGCGCGTGTTCGCCGTCGATGTCCGGGCACAACACCATGAACTCTTCGCCACCCAATCGGCAGAACACATCGGTGCGCCGCAGCCGATGGCCAATACGCTCGCACACCGCCTGCAACACCCGGTCGCCGACGGCATGGCCGTAATGATCGTTGATCCTTTTGAAATGGTCGATGTCGAGCATGATCACCGACAGTTCGCCACCGCCGCGCTCGACCCGGGCCATTTCGGTGGTCAAGCGCTCCTGGAAATAGCGACGGTTGTGAATGCCGGTCAGCGAGTCGGTTATCGACAGCGCGCGAAGCTCTTCCTCGACCCGCTTCAAGTCGGAAATGTCCGAGATGTAGCCGTGCCACAGCACACCGCCACCGGGCAGCTCTTCCGGCGTCGCCTCGCCGCGCACCCAGCGCAGACCGCGCTCGGGCAACTGCACGCGATATTCCTCGCGCCACGGGCTGAGGTTATCGGCCGATTCACGGATCGAAGTACGCACGCGGGTAATGTCCTGCGGGTGGATGCGAGAAAAGATCGCCTCGGCGTCGAGCAACAGTACGTCCGGTGCCAACTCGTAAATGTCGCGAATACCATCGCTGGCGTAAATCACGCTGAAACGCCCGCCGAACTCCATTTTGCATTGATAGATGCCGCCCGGAACGTGGGCGCTGAGCTTCTTTAGCAACAAGTCCCGCGCTGCCAGCGCCTCGTGCACACGCTTGCGTTCGGTGATGTCGATACAGATTGCCAGATGCCCGACCCACAGCCCCTGCTCGTCAATGACCGGGGTGGCGAGCATGTTCACCGGCAGATGACTGCCATCGCTGCGCACCAGCGTCCATTCGCGTGCCTCATGACCGCCGACTTCACCGCCCTCGACCAGCATCGCCTGGCAGGTCGGAATGCTCTTGCCGTAACGCGCGCTCAACTCCGCAGAACGCGCCGTCAGCTCGCGTGGCAAGTGCAGGTTTTCCAGGGTCATATGACCAACAACATCAACGCTTCTGTAACCGAGCAACTGTTCCGCGCCGGGATTGAAGGTGTTGATTACGCCGCGCAAATCGGTAGCAATGATTGCGACTTGCGTGGCGGCATTCAGCACCCCGCGTAATTGACCGTGAGTGCCGCGCAGTTCCTGTTCGCGCTCGTGCAGCTCCTGTGTGCGTAGCTCGACCAGACGCAAGGCACGTTGGCGCTGGCTGACCAGGACATAGAGCAGCGCGCTGAGCAGCAAACTGAGCAAACCACCCAGAATGACGACGCTGCTGACTGACGAGTGGTTAGCCTGCATAAAGGCATCGCTCGGCAGGATATCGACCTGATAGTCGTGATCGGCCATGCGCACCAGTCGCGTCGCCGACAAATCACTGGGGGCCGGCTCATTGATCGACTCGAACAGCACTTCATGTTGGTCATTAGTCGACAAGTCGAGGATGCGCACCGAAAGGTAGTCATGAAAAGCTTCCGGTAAACCATCCGCCAGCAACTGGCGCATGCTGATCACCGCCATCACGTAACCGAACGGCTTTTTTTCGCCAGCGCGCGTCACCGGCGCGACCAGCAGCACACCACGCGCGTAAGACGCTTCGATACTGACGAGATGCATGGGTTGCGACACCGCCAGACTGCCCAGCTTGTCTGCGCGTTGCAGAGTGTCGCGGCGTAGCGGTTGCGCCAGCAAGTCATAACCCAGCGGCGAGCCCAGACGACTTTGCGTCTGGCTGTACAGCACCGACACGTATTCATCACGGTCGGCGGCCAGTTGCAGTTCGCCCTGCGCATTGAGTTCACGAATGGTGAAGTTGCTCAGCCCTTCCTCACGCACTCGCTGCTCGAATGCCGCGCGTTCGGCAGCGCTGACCCTGAGTGCGAACGAATAGGCCTGGGTGCGCAGCAATAGAGGTTGGGTGTAGCCGTCGAATTCGGCGCGAGACACCGATTCAGAGTTGGCGAAGAAGCGGCGCAAGCCGTCCAGACGCTGTTCCTGGTCCTGAAAGCGCTCTTCGATGCGGCTGTAGCGTTCGTTGGCCAGCAATTGAAAGCGCTGACGCAATTGTTGCTGAAACTGATTGAGGGTGCCCCAGGCGAGCAGCCCCGTGAGAATCCCGCCGACGAGCAATACCAGCATCCCGACCAGCCAGGCCGAAACTTCTTCGCTGATAAAACCCAGTATCTTCGGGCGCACGGGGTGCAACGACATAAGGGCAACTCACTACGCCAGTGTTCCGGGAAAACCCCTTTGGCCGTGAGTTGAGTTATAGCTATTAGCCACTAATTTGGCTAGCTCGGAAAGAGTCCAAGAGCCTTTAAAAATCAAGGCTCTGTGGATCCAATATTTCCGAGTGTCAACGAGCCGTGATTTTCCAGGCGCGGTGGATCTTGGTATTACGGGCAAAATCCGGATCAATGGTCTGCGCGCTGATTTCCTCGACCGCATAACGCTCGGCGAGGTTTTCTTCCAACTGGAACTTGCGGAAGTTGTTGGAGAAGTACAACACGCCACCTGGCGCCAGACGGGCCATGGCCAGGTCGATCAGCTGAACCTGGTCACGCTGCACGTCGAAGATGCCTTCCATGCGCTTGGAGTTGGAGAAGGTCGGCGGATCGATAAAGATCAGGTCGTACTCTTCACGGCAGCTTTCCAGCCACGCCATCACGTCGCCCTGCTCCAGACGGTTCTTGTCCGAATAGCCGTTCAGCGACAAGTTGCGGCGCGCCCAGTCGAGGTAGGTTTTCGACAGGTCGACGCTGGTGGTGCTGCGCGCGCCGCCCTTGGCCGCGTGCACACTGGCGGTCGCGGTGTAGCAATACAGATTGAGGAAGCGCTTGCCGGCCGCCTCTTTCTGAATGCGCAGGCGCATCGGCCGGTGATCGAGGAACAGGCCCGTGTCGAGGTAGTCGGTGAGGTTGACCAACAGCTTCACGCCGCCTTCGCTGACTTCATTGAACTTGCCCTGTGCAGCCTGACGCTCGTACTGCTTGGTGCCACTCTGGCGCTCACGGCGTTTGACCACTACGCGGCTCTTGTCGACGTTCAGCGCCTGTGGAATGGCTGCCAGTGCGTCGAACATGCGTGCCGAGGCTTTTTCCGGGTCAATCGACTTCGGCGCGGCGTATTCCTGGACATGCACCCAATCGTGGTACAGGTCGATGGCCATCGCGTATTCCGGCATGTCGGCATCGTAGACGCGGTAGCAATCGATGCCTTCGCGCTTGACCCACTTGCCCATCGCCTTGAGATTCTTCTGCAAACGGTTGGCAAACATCTGCCCGCCTTCGCTCAAGCGCGGCTGCTCGATCACCGGAGCCGGGGCTGGCGTCGGTTTGATCGGGTTGCCGTTCTTGTTGAACTTGCGCTCTTGTGGCTCGTCCGGGGTTTGATCGTAAGCTGCTTGCTCACGCTCGGCCTGACGCTGCTCCGGAGTACGACGCTCGCCCGTGACGAACTGATCCGGCAGCACTTTGATCAACAACAGCTTGCACGGCAGCGCGCCGTTCCAGAACGAATACTGTTTGTGGCTGCGGATGCCCATGCGCTTGCCAAGATCCGGGGCACCGGTGAATACCGCCGCTTCCCAGTTCAGGCAGGCCTGACGCAGACGTTCGCCGAGGTTCTGGTAGAGATAAAGCAGGCTGGCCTCGTCACCCAGACGCTCACCGTACGGCGGGTTGCAGATGACCAGACCTTTCTGGTTCTGGTCCGGACGCGGCTCAAAGGTCGCGACCTCACCTTGATAGATCTTGATCCACTCGCTCAGGCCGGCGCGCTCAACGTTGTTGCGGCCCGGTTGAATCAGTCGTGGGTCAGCTTCGTAACCGCGAATCCACAGCGGTGGCTTGGCCAAACCGGCAGCGGCGCGCTGGGCGGCTTCTTCATGAAGTTTTTTCCACAGCGCCGGCACGTGACCGAGCCACGCGGTGAAGCCCCACTGTTCGCGACGCAAGTTCGGCGCCATATCGGCGGCGATCATCCCGGCTTCGACGAGGAACGTACCGACACCGCACATCGGGTCAGCCAGCGCGCCGCCTTCTGCCGCAATACGCGGCCAGCCGGAACGGATCAGGATGGCTGCCGCGAGGTTTTCCTTCAGCGGCGCCGCACCCTGCTGCAAGCGATAGCCGCGCTGGTGCAGGCTGTGGCCAGAGAGGTCTAGGGAAAGAATGGCTTCGCCACGATCCAGACGCAGGTGAATGCGCAGATCCGGGTTGAGCTTGTCGATCGACGGACGGTCGCCTTGCGGCGTACGCAGTTTGTCGACGATGGCGTCTTTGACTTTCAGCGCGCCGAAGTGAGTGTTGTCGATGCCCGAGCCGTGGCCGCTGAATTCGACGGCCAGGGTGCCATCGCTGAGCATGTGATCCTGCCACTCGACATCGAGCACGCCGTGGTAAAGGTCTTCGGCGTCCTTCATCGGAAAGCGCTTGAGCACCAGCAGCACACGGTTGGCCAGACGCGACCACAGGCACAGGCGATAGGCGGTTTCCATGGTCGCCATGCCACGCACCGCGGACGTGTGCTCGCGGGCTTCTTCAAGGCCAAGCCCGACGGCTTCCTCGATAAGCAGGCCTTCAAGGCCTTTGGGGCAAGTGAGGAAGAGTTCAAAACTGTCGGACATGGTATTTCCAGAGCCTTTGGCTAGTGGATCGGCAACGCATTGCCGACCCGGTTTTCAATCAGGCGCTTTTCTAAAAGAACGCCCGCGTGGCACGAAGGTGTGCCGTTCCATCCCCGCTGCTCGGGTTAACAGAGCTTAGATGCAAGGACAGATAAAAAAGTTGGTGTAACAAATTGCCTGAAATCGACCCTTCGTCGAATAGTACCTGACGCTAAACGTAGGTCATTCTCACTAAAGAATTAACCCCATCATCCAGCGCGGGGCCGATCATACCGGGGTTTGCTGAAAAAACGTGCATGAAACCCAAAGTTACTTATGGCCTAAGCACTAATTTCGTTACGTCCTTATGACAAAACGGTCATTCCATCGCTGTGACTCATTGGTTAGAACTGACAACAGGTTGACGTCGCAACGGCGTCAACACCTTGGCTCGCCACGCCGGCAGCGAGCCGCCCCCCGGCAGAGTTTTTCTGCCAGACCTCGGTTGAGGTCAACGCGACACAAACAGTCAACAAGTGAGGGAAACACCCTATGAGAAGACTTAAGCGTGATCCGTTGGAAAGAGCATTTTTGCGCGGATATCCCCGCGAAAGTGCAAATGCACTACCACGCGATCACCGGCGACGATCATTTGC
>NZ_JBIUWI010000039.1:51123-52632 GCF_044743385.1 Pseudomonas sp. NPDC087639
GTACGTCAAGCCTGGATTAACGGCTGGCGAGAAGGACGCGGCGACAACTGGGACGGTATGACCGGCACTGCGGGAATCCACAGACTCAACGAACTTCACGCCGTCGGCTGACACAGGGCATTAATTCCGACACGACAATCTGAATTTGTAACGCACTAACCACGCACGTCCTTCCCGGACGGCGGGCTTCGGCCCAGGGGCTCCTTCGAGGAGCCCTTTTTATTGCCTTGGTGTTTTATCGGTCCCCCGTAGGAGGAGGATCAGCGCAGGGCTGCGATGGCGTCTACCGACTCACGAATCAGCGCCGGGCCCTTATAGATGAAGCCCGAATAAATCTGCACCAGGCTCGCACCCGCGGTGATCTTCTGCGCCGCATGCTTGCCTTCAGTAATCCCGCCCGCCGCAATAATCGGCAAACGACCACCCAGCTCAGCCGCCAGCACCTTCACGGTGTGGGTGCTCTTGTCACGCACGGGCGCGCCAGACAGACCGCCCGCCTCGTCGCCATGCTCCATGCCTTCAACGCCAACACGGCTCAGGGTGGTGTTGGTCGCGATCACCGCGTCCATCCCGGTTTCGATCAGCGCTTGCGCCACCTGCGCGGTTTCTTCGTCGGTCATGTCCGGCGCGATCTTGATCGCCAGCGGCACGTGCTTGCCATGGCGCAGCGCCAGTTCGGCACGGCGCGTGGCCAGATCCGCGAGCAACTGCTTGAGCGAATCACCGAACTGCAGACTGCGTAAACCCGGGGTGTTCGGCGAACTGACGTTGACCGTGATGTAACTGGCGTGGGCGTAGACCTTATCCAGGCAGATCAGGTAGTCGTCCACCGCGCGCTCGACCGGCGTGTCGAAGTTCTTGCCGATGTTGATGCCCAGCACGCCCTTGTATTTCGCCGCTGCCACCCGCGCCAGCAGGTTATCGACACCGAGGTTGTTGAAACCCATGCGGTTGATGATCGCCTCGGCTTCCGGCAGACGGAAGATTCGTGGTTTCGGGTTGCCCGGCTGTGGACGCGGGGTCACGGTGCCGATTTCGACAAAACCGAAACCCAATTGCGCGAAGCCGTCGATGGCCGCGCCGTTCTTGTCCAGACCGGCCGCCAGACCCACCGGGTTCGGGAATTCCAGGCCCATGACTGTCACCGGCATCTTCGCCGGCGCCTTGCACAGCAAGCCGTTGAGGCCCAAACGCCCACCCGCGCCGATCAGATCCAGCGACAGATCGTGGGAGGTTTCCGGGGAAAGTTTGAACAACAGCTGACGGGCCAGGGAATACATGGGCGGCGATGACTCGGGCGGCGAAAAGAGGCGGCGATTATAGCCGGGCAACGACCTGCCGTGCGAGGCGCGAATACCGACATTATTCAAATCGCAGACAAAGAAAAGCCCGGCCTAAGCCGGGCTTTTCTCAGAGCGGCAGCTAATTACTTAGCTTGAGCTTCAACCTGCGCTTCTACGCGACGGTTAACAGCACGGCCAGCTTCAGTTTTGTTGTCAGCAACTGGGC
>NZ_JBIUWI010000040.1:0-1128 GCF_044743385.1 Pseudomonas sp. NPDC087639
CGCATGGTCGAACCGTTGTTGATCATGAAGTGATCGCTGCCGTCGGTTTCGATTACGTCACCGAAAGGGGCGAAGGCTTCTTTGGTCAGCGGTTCAATCGTCAGTGTGCGCATGCTGTTCTTCTTATCCGAATTCTGTTGATCGTTCCCACGCTCTGCGTGGTAACGCCGCCATGGACGCTCCGCGTCCGCTGTGACGCGGAGCGTCACGGTATGCATTCCCACGCAGAGCGTGGGAACGATCATTGCCTTACTTAGCGACCTTGCCGAGAACGCGCAGACGGCTCACACCACCATCCGGGAACACGTTCAGACGGATGTGGGTGATCGGGCCCAGAGCCTTGATCTGCTCGGCGAAGGTGTGTTCGGCGTGCATTTCCAGTTTCTGTGCCGGCAGCAGTTCGCGCCAGAACAGCGACTGGGTTTCGATCTGGCTGTCGGTGCCGCCCTTGACGAACGCGCCCTGGATCGAGCAAGTGTCCGGGTAGTTGCCTTTGAAGTGCAGGGTGTCGACGACGATTTTTTCGATCTCGCCCGGGTGGCCCAGCGCGACGATTACCCAGTCATTGCCTGGCGTGCGACGACGTGCGGTTTCCCAGCCGTCGCCCATGTTGATACCACGGCCAGGGTTGAGGATGTTGCTCATGCGGCCGAAGTGTTCGTCGGAGCAGGCCAGCGCACGGCCACCGTTCAGTGCAGCCGCCAGGTCAACCTGTTCGTTGTCGCCAACAGCCGACCAGTCGCGGAACGGAATGCCGTACACGCGCAGACGAGCAACACCGCCGTCCGGGTAGATGTTGAAGCGCAGGTGGCTGAAGGCTTTGTCGTTGCTGATTTCGTGGTAGTGGTGGCTATTGCCCTGCAGCTCGACGGCCGACAGCACTTCAGTCCACTGGGTGTTTTCATCAGGCTCGCCCGAGGCCAGGAAGCACGCTTCCAGCGAGGCCGACGGCGGGAAGTTGCCGGTGAAGAATGAAGTGTCGATGTCCACGCCTTTGATCGAACCCGGTACGCCCAGGCGAATCACCGCGCTGTCGAAGCCTTCGACGCGCTTGCGGCGCGACTCCCAGCCGTCCATCCACGTGCCGTTGTCATCGCACACGCCCTCCTTCCACACGGCCGGGGTAGG
>NZ_JBIUWI010000040.1:1138-20328 GCF_044743385.1 Pseudomonas sp. NPDC087639
GAACCAGTCATCGGTGACCGAGAGGATTTTGGTGCCCAGACGGGCATCGGCCAGGTTGACGAACTTCTCGAAAGGTACGGCGTAAGCTTTCATTCTTCTTGTCTGCCTTTAAATAAGTGGCTTGGGATGCTTGCAAGACCCTGGGTACTCTCCGCGTCTGATGTACTCGGGTCAGGCTTCGCTAGAGGGTCAGTAAACGGAACAGGGCGATCTTGTTGATCTCCGCCAGCGCACATTTGAATTCGGTGTCGACCGAGTTGTGAATGCGCGTTTCGAACGCCGCGAGGATCTGATGCCGGTTGCTGCCTTTTACCGCCATGATGAAGGGAAACTTGAACTTGGCTTTGTAAGCGTCGTTCAGCTCGGTGAAGCGAGAAAACTCTTCGGCCGTGCATTGGTGAATCCCCGCGCCCGACTGTTCTTCAGTACTGGCCGCGGTAAGCTGGCCCTGGACGGCGGCTTTGCCGGCCAGGTCCGGGTGAGCGTTGATCAAAGCCAACTGGCTGGCGTGATCGGCGCTCAACAGGATGTCGCTCATGCGCTGGTGCAGGGTTTCGATCTCGTCGATCGAGGCATCTGCGCCCAGGTCGTAGGCCTTTTCGGCCACCCATGGCGAATGTTCGTAGATGTCGGCGAAGGCGTTGACGAAGGCGTCGCGGCTCAGGGTCGACGGTTGCAGGGTTTGAAAGCGGCTCATTTGGCGGCCCCTTGGTACGGGTGGGTTTCGTGCCAGTGACGCGCGATGTCGACGCGACGGCTGAACCACACCTGTTCATGACTTTTGGCGTATTCGATAAAGCGCTTGAGCGAAGCGAGGCGACCCGGACGGCCGATCAGTCGGCAGTGCAGACCGATCGACAGCATCTTCGGTGCTTCTGCGCCTTCGGCGTAAAGCACGTCGAACGCATCTTTGAGGTATTCGAAGAAGTCGTCACCCTTGTTGAAACCCTGCACCTGAGTGAAGCGCATGTCGTTGGTGTCGAGGGTGTAAGGGATCACCAGATGTGGCTTGCCGGTCGGGTTGTTCGGTTCCCAGTAGGGCAGGTCGTCGTCATAGGTGTCGCAGTCGTAAAGGAATCCACCTTCTTCCATCACCAGGCGACGGGTGTTCGGGCCGGTGCGGCCGGTGTACCAGCCCAGTGGGCGCTCGCCGGTCAGTTCGGTGAGGATGCGGATCGCTTCGAGCATATGCTCGCGTTCCTGCGCTTCGTCCATGTATTGGTAGTCGATCCAGCGGTAGCCGTGGCTGCAGATCTCGTGACCGGCGTCGACCATTGCACGGATCACATCCGGGTGACGCTGGGCGGCCATGGCCACGGCGAAGATGGTCAGCGGAATGTCGAATTCCTTGAACAGTTTCAGAATCCGCCAGACGCCGGCACGGCTGCCATACTCGTAAAGCGATTCCATGCTCATGTTGCGCGCGCCTTGCAGCGGCTGGGCAGCGACCATTTCAGAGAGGAAGGCTTCGGATTCTTTGTCGCCGTGCAAAATGTTGCGTTCGCCGCCTTCTTCGTAATTGAGTACGAAGGACAGGGCGATGCGGGCATTGCCCGGCCAGTGTGGGTGAGGAGGGTTACTGCCGTAACCGATCAGGTCGCGTGGGTAGTCAGCGCTCACTGCAGTCTTCCTTCTTATTCGTTGACAGATATTACGTGGCGGCCTGGCGGTGAGGTTGCAGGCTGGCGTCACAGCGATGGGCTGATTGTATACAACTTTATTCTCAATTTGTAAGCCTGATTTTTTGCATTTTTCACCGACTGTCATCTTTTACTGCTATCGGCGTGAACCTGCAAGAAACCTGCCTGACCAGTCAGCTAATGGATAGGAGGTTCAATGATCAGGCGCTGCGCTGGCAGATACGCTGTAAACGCCCGGATGGCGGGGGTGGTGTGAAAAATGTCGTTTTTATTGTGTACAATTTTTTTGGAAAGTGTCTTAATCAATCGCTCGCCGCAGCTTTTCGTGCATCGAAAGGGTGCGGTCTCCTTTTCAACTGACTTCGGGAGGCGCGAAGTCTGACTGCTCTTTGCGGCCAGGCGCGCAGAATCAATGGGACGTTTGACAACACACGTTTTGGACGCTGCACACGGTTGCCCGGGCAGCTCGATCAAGGTCGAGCTGTACCGCGTTGAAGGTTCGCACCTGGAATTGGTCGCCAGCGCGATGACCAACAGTGACGGCCGGGTCGATGCGCCGCTGCTGCAAGGCGATGATTACCGTACCGGGGTTTATCAGGTGCAGTTCCATGCCGGCGATTACTACCGAGCCCGTGGGGTGCAACTGCCGGAGCCGGCATTTCTGGATGTGGTCGTGCTGCGCTTCGGCATCTCTGCCGAACAGGATCACTACCACGTACCCCTGCTGATTTCGCCTTACAGCTATTCCACGTACCGGGGCAGCTGACCCCCAAGCAGCTGCCCCCACCGGGAAGCGACTGCGCATATAGCTTCTTTGGTCTTTTGCCCGCTCACACTGCGGGCTTTTTTTATTTCAGTGATGGCGCATGACTAAAGCTCAGTTGTCAGGCAACGACAGTGTGAGCATATCCGGCGTCTGGTGGGTGCAGCGGCCAAATATCTTCAGGTCGGCATTGGTTATTGTTCGAGACTTGTTACTTTCCAGGATCCATTTGCGCTCCGGCATGCTGTATTTGAGTTTTCCTCGGGTGCCATCGGTCATCGCAACATTGCGGACTTCGAGGACACTTTGCGCAATGGCAGAAAACTCTTCGGGCACATCGGCTGTAGCGTCGGTGGGTGACTCAAAGTATCTGGCGTCCAGGCGGTTGATATAAATTCTGTCGAAAGAAAGGTCTACGGTATGCACCACGCCCTTTGGTCCGATGACAAAAATCTCGTCAATAAGATCGTCGGCACCGTATTGAGGTAAATGCACAGTGGTGTTTCCGATATACAGTTTGTTATCCGCCAGGACGATGTTGAATTCACCGAGTTGTGTGGCGTCGAGCTCCCAGGTGGAGGAATGGTTCAGTTGGCTGCTTGCGGTGGCCAGACCGCCGGGCGTCGAAATCCGCAGCACCCTGTTCGCGCTCAGATGGATAAGATAAGTAGCTCCCGCACCTTCAATGTTATCGATGGCAGTCTGTTTGGCGAGAGGCAGTAGCCGGGAGCAAGAAGAAATGTGATCCAGCTCTAGCGCCAGGGTTTGGGGGATCTCAAAAACCGCATTGTCTTTGACCCGTATCGGGAAGCGTAAGTCGTGGCTGGTCAGCGTATTGCCAGCCACGTTGGGCTTATAGTGCGCGGGAGGTTTGGCATAGTCCGCTTCAAGAATCAGGGTGTGGGCTTTTCCATCCCGGAACACCAGCATGTATCCATGAGTTGAAACATTGGCCGCCGCTTTTACCAGTGCAGCGTCGAGTGTCGTGTCTGCGTATTGGCTAACGCCGGCGATTTGCAACAGGTTTTTGCCGAAGTAAAACAGAAAATCGATTGAGACATTAACCTTGTCGTTACCGGCGGCGGCATTCATTTCAATGGATGGCGTAGTCGCAAAGGCTGCATGAGCGCTCGTCAGCTCGGAAAAGTCGTAGTCGAGAAAGATTCGGGTACCGTAATAGGAGTCAGGGTGACTCCCGGTTATAAATTGAGTGTGCGGGTTGAATCGCTGGACGTAGTAGTGGGTGTTCTGGTTGGTGGGCACTTTGCACACTGTTTCATGGACAATGGTGGTTTTTTCAGGACGGCCCACCTTGGTGATTTCTGCGCTTATCTCAAACGGGTCATCGTGTTGCATTTTTTCCGGCAGATCGGGTTTCAAGTAGTAGCCATCTCTGGTGATGATGGTCAATTTGTCATTGTTCAAAACCCTGTGGCCTTCGGATGTTTTGTAGACATTGTCAATCGCTATGATGCTTCTGCGGCCATAGTGAAAATCGAACTGCAGCGTTATCAGAAGGCGAAGTCTGTCCACCTTCCACTTCTCGATGTGGTCCATTCGCCAGCCCAGCGAGATATAGCTTTCATCAACACCATCATCGCTAATGAGCACTGAGCCCTGCGAAAGGTCCACGTGATAAAAATCCGTTCCGGCTTCACCAAAGGCCGTTGCATTGTTCTTGAGCAGATAAAGCGTGTCGTTACCGGCGCCGGCGTAGATTTTGTCTGCGCCTCTTGATGTGATCACGTTGGCTTCTTTAGTGCCCGTGACAATACTTTTTCCATCATTGAGCGTCTGAACGTTTTCAATGTTTTCGAGCAGTGCCTTGAAAGAATAACTTTCTCCATCCTCGACTGTCGGATCCGCATTGGGTGTGTAGATTTGCAGGGTGCCCGCCGTCAGGTCGATGTCATATCCCCGTCCCTCAGCGGGAAATGACTGCTTGCCATCCAGTATCAATGTATCGCTGCCGGCGCCCCCTTTCAGTCTGGAGAACTCAGCGCTCTCAACCGGCCTCTCGATTGCTTGCGCGGCATTTTGGACAATGAATTTGTCATCCTTTTCACCCCCGGTCAGAGTCTTTGTCCCCTCTGCGTAATAAAAGGCATTGGGCTTTTTCTCGACACCCGTGACCGTATCCTTGCCATCACCGATCATCCACAGGATGCCTTTGTCTTCTCCTGGCGTACCGAGCACAGCACCGGGTGTCTGGGCTGTAACGCCGGCTCGTGCGTCAATCGTATCGTCAAGACCTACGACCTCGGGGACGTAGACGATCGGCATGGTTTCTACGCCCCACCAGTGCTTTACGCGTTCACGTCGTTTCTTGAGGCGGTCTTCGTAGCGGCCGTGCACGACCGCCTCGATGGTGTCCTTTTGAGTCTCGTCGAGTATCTTTCTGGCCGTCGTTGTCAGTCGTTTGGCGGTTTCGATTTTGGCTTTGGCCAGTTCGTAGCGATTTTTGATGTCTTGATCGATATCCATCAACGGCACAAACGAGAACCAGCCGGTGCGCCAGCGTTCTTCAACGGTGAGTTCAATGTAGTCGTCGATTTCATCCACCATGCGCACGGCGCCGTAGATCTGCGAGCCGATCGCCATGAGCGCACCAGCGGCCAGGCCGACCGGCCCTGCGAACGAAAAGCCGGCCAGGGCGGCGGTACCCAGAATGACCGTCATGGCGGCACTGGCGATGTTCAAACCGGCGCTGACGTAATGATCAATGGCTTGTTTGCCGGTTTTATTGCTGGCGGCGTTGAATTCTCTGACAGCACTGTAGATATCGAACGGCAACGTCAGCGCACCGCCGACAAGTCCCCCTGAACGCCCCAGCCTGATTCCGACCCGGGTTTTGGCGAAATCCTTCAAGGCGCCACTGCCTGCTTCGATCATGCGTTGACCGGCTTTGGTGACGGCTACGTCGGTGATAATCGAACCGACCTCTGTCCCGATGCCGATGCTGTTAAAGATGATTTCATCCTTGTCATTCTTTTTGACGGCATCGTAAATACCGCGAATGCCCATGAATATGCCAAAGGCCTGAATGCCGACGCTGGCGCCGACCGTGGAATGGTTTTTGATGATGATCCAGCTCGGGCTGCTCTGCTTTTTTGAATAGCTCAGACGCAGATCCAGGTTCTGTGCCGAGTTGAGAAGACGAGACATTTTCTGCGAGTAATCGACCTCCCCGACGTTCACACCGGTGTCATTCCTTATGACCGGCGGGGCCGTCTGCGGGCGC
The DNA here is from genome assembly GCF_044743385.1 of Pseudomonas sp. NPDC087639. Lineage (NCBI taxonomy): Bacteria > Pseudomonadati > Pseudomonadota > Gammaproteobacteria > Pseudomonadales > Pseudomonadaceae > Pseudomonas > Pseudomonas sp. NPDC087639. The sequence continues at coordinate 6,783 of NZ_JBIUWI010000040.1, forward strand.
AGGCAGGCCATCTCATATAACAGGGAGGGCAGTAAATAATCGTCGCCGAAAGTGGACACTTTCATGCGCTTCTCGATTTCGGGATAACTGAGTTGCAGGGCGTTGACGAACGATCGGCTGGGTGTACGAAACTGGGTGTTATGGCCGGTCAGCGGTTGGCCATCAATAGTCGCACCCAATGCATCCAGGCCTCGACGAGTAATGGTGTAGGGGCCGATCTTGAACGGCCCAAACAGATCGTCGAGCATCTTGAGCTGGCCGGGTTTGCGGGCGCTATTTTCGGGTTCTGGGTTTGCACTGTCGCTCTTGATGTCAGGCGCGAAGTCGATAGTCGATGAAGTGCGCTCATTAGCATGATTACCAATATCAAAAACTTCGACGGTTTCGTCTTTTGCATAGGTATTAATGGGCAGGGGGATTGACATGTAAACATCCTTGTTCGGTGTTGCAAGTTATAAGTCGATGAGAATAGGGGGTGATGCAAGCGAGAAAATAATTCTCTCGCTTGTTTCGGCTGATTTTTTTTTGAATGGTTTCTATTGGCTGCCGTTTTGCGTAGCAGCCGGTTGGATCAATTAATCAAATTTTGTGATGACAAGGCTGCCTTGTCCGGAAGGTAGGATATTGAAACTTCCAAGTAAGTAGAAGATTTTATTCTTCTCAACATGTTTTCGCAGGGTAAGTGCGTCATTAGGATTGATTTGGTTTTTCAGTGCTTTTGAATAAACCCACTCTGTCGGATTTACCCTGTATGTTCTGCCTTCATGAAAAGGACTGAATAACATAAGGAATATATTGTCGACGCCTGCTCGTCTAAACATCAGTGCGTCCCTTTGTGTTTGGCGAAAAGATTCAAATATATTGTAACCTTGATGTTCCAGAGCCGCTTTGAACACGGCTCTCGGTGAACTGCCGTTTATTGCTCTTTTCCACTGCACTGGCATACGCTGCGAATCAAAGTCAATCCGGTAGAGCCCTTCAGCAGAAAAGGGTGGCATATACATGAAGCCTGTCGCGTCCTTTGGCAGCGGGGGCATGAGAGCCAATGGATCGATCAATTCCTGACGGTTGACGTTTTGAACGTCAAGATTCCTGGATCGGTCTGTCCAGTAGTTAAACGTATCAAACAAATCATTGAGGCCGTAACCATTCATCTCTTCAGAATGATTGGCTCGCTTGAACATAAGACGTGCGGTTTCGTTTGCCGAATGATCCGACATATAAGGAAATTTATCGGCAACATAGCGGGCGAACGGTTTTTTGAATGGATGACCGTCTACGACCCTCCAGTCAGGTTCTGTGGCGACTGCGTGATTTTGCTTTATCTTCACCGCGCCCCTGGGTTGTAACTCCGGCATGACACGTAGCATCTGTTCGAACGCGTCGAAACGTTCAGCGGCGAAACGTGGTGGTTTGATAAAGACTAGAGCGTCATCGGCATGTCCCGCCTGAGGGACTATCGGAAAGTATTTTCCTTCGATTTTGATAGCGTCACTGATGTGTGGTCTGGTGGTGTTTCCCCAGGCGCGCCAGTCGCCGCTACGCAGATCCGCAGCGTCTGATTCGCCATCCATTCTCGGTCGTTTACCTGGCACTGCCGTTGGTTCATCGGTTTCAGAAGCTGCCCGGCGATTATCCGGTGGCACCGTGTGCACGGTCTTGCGGCGCCAGAGCTGTGTTCCCGGTATTTGCTCAAGCACAGAGCCAGACGCCGTCCGTTCTCCAGCAAAGGTCTGTTGATAATGGCCGTCGGGGTTTTTACGAACCATGACGGTTCCCTCCGCCAGATCGACATAGCTTTTCTTGAACTTGTCATAACGCACGCCGTCGGTCGTGCTGTGTGCACTCGTCAACAGTGCTGCCAGATGCGGGGGGAGGAGGATCGATGCTTGTGACGGCGCGCCTGCCACTGCAGGTTGCGTACTGTTTCCCTGCTCTGACGTTCGCCCATACCAGTCTGCCTCGACACGCCAGCGAGCCTGCCCTTCGATTTTCCTCAATATCGGTGGCGTAACACCCGGGGCGTCGGGCCAGGGAATCTGGTAGTCACCGTTGCTGTTGAGTTCGGCACGGTAATAGCCTCCTTCTTCCAAGTGTGCATAGAACTCACCTCTTGGGCTGACGTAAAACCCGTCGATCGACGCGTGGGGCCGCAATAGATGATTCTGCAGGGCCGGCCATGAAATCTCTCTGAGGTTGGTATTGAGATCCGTCATGACCGGATCCGTGATACGGGTTACAACGACACGCGGTGCAATGTCGTCGTTACCCGCCAACGTGGGTGTGGAAGTGTCGGATACTCGCTCACCTGCGGATATGGGCGGATTTGAACTCTCAATGTTGACACGGTTGGCCACAGTTTGATCCTGTACAGGTCTGGATGTTTGGGATGTATCGCTGTAATGACTTCCCGTTATCGATTTGGGTGGTTTGGTCATTGACGTTGACCTCTGATGATCTGCTGTTTATCCAGGGCGTCGTTAATTGACGCTCTGGCGGTTTCCGTCTTTTGCGTTTATCAATCTCCACTCGGCAACAGTTAACCGGCGCAGCGTTATATCGCTACGAGCCGTAGTGCTTCATGTAAATTGATAACCGCTGTTGTAATTGACGTTTGCTGTGGTTTTATATGGAAAGCAGGTCAGCCCTCTCTGACGATAAAGAGTGTTGTAAGTTGCTGAGTCTGTTTTTGAATGCCCCCCATCAGATAGACGACCTTTTGTTCATCGATATAGGTGGCCAAGTCCTTTTGTTGTCCGCCCATACGGATTTGCAAAGCAGACTCATTCAAATGTGAAGCGGGGAGAGCCTTGCGCTGTATCTGTTTGCCGATAACTTTCGGGAAGGTCAGTACAAAGACGCTGTTGATTTTTTCTCGATGAAACAACAACGTATTTTCGCCCAGGTGAGGCGACGTTTCGTTGATGAGGTAACCGTTTTGCGTCAATACAGCGCTGAACAAACTCCGCAAGTCAGGTGTTGTCGGTAGCACGGCGTGGTCAATCCAGTGCTGAGCAAATTGTCCGGGATCGAAGTCCAGGCGTTGTAATCCCTCACCTAGCGATGAAGGCATGCTCAATGACAGGTCGTCAGCATTCGGCGGCGGGAGTTTGCGTAACATCGTGAGCGGGTCAGCCAATTCTCGTCGTTGAACCGGGTTGTTCTTCCTGTCGGCCCAGAATCTAAATGTCTGGTTCAATACCGCCAGGCCATGACCGTTGATAACTTCGGATCGGTTAGCCTGATTAAACATGGCTCGAGCAAGTGAACGTGTAGATTCAGTCGATAGATATTTGAAATGCGTCGAAATGTAATTTGTGAGGGGCATTTCGAACGGTACACGCTTGCTCAGGACACACCATTTTTTATCGACTTTAACCGCCCATTTTGGCTGTAACGCCGGGTCAGTTCCGAGCATGTGTTCGAAGGCGTCATATAAGCCAGGTGAAAATTGCGGGTGTTTCACATACACCAGTCGGGTGTCGGCGTTAATGTTCTGAATCACTACTGGGTAGTGAAGATTGTCTATTTCAATGTGCATCTCTAGCGGCGCTCTGGTCGTCTTGCCCCAAGTGCGCCATTGCTCGAAAGACGGATCAAGTGCAGCGTCGCTGGATGAAATCAAGCTCTGGGTAAGTGCTTGTGTATCGGTTGCACTGTCTGCATCGTCGCCCAAAAAGAGCCGTTTACTTGGACCCGGCGCGGGATTCGTTTCAGTTGCCGGCCGACGTCTGTCCAGACGCAATGTATCTTGAGTACCCGAAGCGTGCGGTGTTTTCAGGCGCCATTGTTTTGTTCCGGCAATCCGTTCAAGCAATGCACCGGAGGGGCGGCGCTCCCTGGCGAAGGTCTGCTGATAGTTGCCGTCAGCATTTTTACTCACCATGACAGTGCCGTCGGGTGTATCGACATAGGTTTTACGATGTTTGTCATAGCGGATTCCATCGCTGGAATCCGCCGCTTGAGAAAGCCGTGCCGCCAGATCCGGATCAAGGTATTTGGTTGCGTTCACTGTCCTCGGTGATGGCACGGTCGGGACATGGGGTAGTACGTCTGACTGCGGTGTCAGCCAATCCGGTTTTTCCAGGCGCCAAAGCGGTTGGTCTTTTATTTTGCTCACGAACGGGCCTGGCGAGCCGGGGGCGAAGTCGAAGGGAATCTGATAGCGGCCATCGGCTTGGCGTTCCACCAGAAAATGGCCGTCGCTTTCGATATGGGCATAAATTCTGCCGTCCGAGCTGATGAACAGACCTCCGTCAGGATCCAGTGGCATCAACAAATGCGAGCGATCGGCGGGCCAGGTTATCGAGCGCAATACGTCGTCGAGTGATAGCGGGCGGGTTGAAGGTATTTCACTGACGGTTACAGAAGGCTGATGTGTCAATTCGTCGGACGCCCCCTCGGGCGTGAGGTCGAGAGTTTGATCAACGCGCGCACGCATCGTATCGATACCCGCGATATCCGTGCGGTTGACGTCGGGCGAATTCACGGCCACAGGATCGGTCTTGGCGGGGGAATCAGGCAGAGGGGTGCCTGGTTTTTTTTTCGGAGGTTTAGCCATTCAGGACATTCTCGATCGTGTTGGTTTTCGGTTGCGCATCGGTCTCAGCCTTCTCTGACGATGAATAGATATGTCTGTTGCGCAGAGACTTTTTGAGTGCCGCCCACGAGATAGACGACCTTGCCGGGTTCGAGCATGTGCTTCCATTCGGATTTCTCGAGCGTGGCTCTAAGTGCCGGTGCATTCAGTTCCTCGCCCGGTTCCATCAGGCGCTGGACTGTGCCGTCCGGGGCGCTGGGGCGGAATCGCAACACGAATACAACGTCCAGATTGCTGCGCTTGAACAACAAGGCATCCTCGCTGAACAACCGACTGGTGCGATCGACCTCATAACCGTTGTGCTGCAGAATTTCGCTGAAGACACCGCGCAGGCTGGAACCGGGGGTATTCATGGCATCACGCCATCGCTGATCAAACATTTGCGTATCGAAGTCGATGCGCTCCAGAGCCGTGGCATGGGGCGAGGGCAGCAACAGTGTCTGGCTAAGCACGCCGGGTTGCAGGGGCAGGACCGGAAGCATCATCAGCGGGTCAGCGAGTTCGCGGCGGGGGGCCGTGGCAAGGGAGCGGTTTTCCCAGTGATAGAAGGTGTCAAACAGCACCCGCAACCCTTCACCGTTGATGACATCACTGTGGTTGGCCTCATTGAACGCTGCTCTGGCGAGGGTGCTCGAGGAGTGATCCGACAAGTACTTGAAGGATTTGGCAACAGACTGAGTCAGCGATCTGCCAAACGCGGGGAGTTCCACCACCGTCCATGTGTGATCATTTCTAACCGCCCATTTCGGCTGCAGTGACGGGTTGTGGTTAAGCATCCGCTCGAATGCGTCGTATCGACCCGGAGAAAAGAGCGGGTTTTCCAGGTACACCAAGGTCGTTTCGACCGACACGCGTTGCGGCACGATCACATAATGCTGACCGTCTATTTCTATGGAATCCTGCCATTCTGGCTTGAAGGTTTTCCCCCAGTTTCTCCAGTGTCCTGCGGGCCAGGCATGCGCGAGCGGTGTGGCATCAGGCAACGGCACGGTCAATGGCTGTGTGTGGCGTTGCTCGCTATCTTCAGTCAGGTGTGGGCGTTTGCTTGGGCCGGGCGTCGGTTCGTCGATGACAACAGCTGACCGTTCATGAGTTCTTCGTGACGTGCCAGGCGGCCGGTAAGGTTCCGGCGTTTTTACCCGCCACCGTTTTGTGCCCGGAGAAGGCTCGACAACTGCGCCAGGTGAAGACCGCTCGCGGGCAGAGGCTTGCCGATAATGACCGGCCGGATCCCTGCGCACCAGGAAGGTGGTTCCGTCCTCCATGTCGACATAGGTGGCGCCCCGTTTGTCGTAACGAAGCCCGTCCGCCGTGTTCTGGGCATTTGTCAGCCAGGCGACCTGTGCAATCGGCAAGGGTAGGGGGGCTGCGGATCAGACGGTGATTCAACTGCCGGCGCACGATCAGCCTCTACCCCGTGACTCGGTCGGTTCGCTGTCTCGGGGCGCCAGAGAGGTTGCCCCTCGATCTGTTTCAGGAACGGACCCGACTCCCCCAGATTTTGCGGCCAGAACACCCGATAGCGCCCATCCGGCTGGCGTATGACTTGAAGGTAGCCTTCGCCTGCCACGTGAGCATAAGTGCCGCCCTCCGGGCTCTGGAAAAGGCCGCTGCCGGTTGTGCGCAACAGGTGGGTTTTATCGGCAGGCCAGGTAATCGCGCTCATATTGATCTCCAGTAATCTGGCGATCGAATCCGGCAATGTACTGACCGTTACCGTTGGCGACCGGTCCGTCCCGGTTTGCGCAACATCTCCTGAAACCTCTGGCGCGCGAACACTGCCAGGGATCGCGGGATCGGGAATCTGCGCTACAAGACGGTCGCCCGCAGATGGGTCCGATACGGCCCTTGTGGTGGTCGGTGAAGTATCGGATGAGGGGGTTACGAGAATTTTCTTTGGCGGCTTTGCCATCCTTGGCGCTCCTTTCGGTTAATGAGTCTGTGTTCGCGATTACCCTTCTCTAACCATGAAGAGCGTCGGTTCACCCGACTCCTTCAATTGCGTTCCTCCCATCAAATAAACGACCTCGTTTTGCGCAAGATGAGTGTTCAATGCCTGCTGTGCAGCGGCACTCAGTCTCGCCTGGAATACCGTGCTGGAAATTTCGGAACCTGGTAGCGAGTTTCGGGGAATCGAATTCCCGGTAATACGCGGCAGTTTCAACACGAATACCGCAGGTATGCCTTCGCGGTGAAAGATCAATGCTCCCTCTTGCAGGGCGCGTGTTTTCGGGTTGACGCTGTACCCGTTGTCTTGCAGAACGGTAATAAACAACGAGCGCAAGTTGGCAGGCGTAGCGGCCGAAACGTATGCGTTCCATTTTGTGGAGAACGTTTGCGGATCAAAGTCGATACGTAAAAATGCTTCGGCGGAGGATGAGGGGAGTGTCAGGATGCCGCCGGAAAACAGTCTGTCGGGCTGTGTCGGCAACTTGGGCAGAAGCATCAACGGGTCCAGCAGGCTTCGCGCTGGCGGCGCATCGTTATTGACGCGATCAACCCAGTGTCGAAATGTCAGAACCATCATCGACAGTGCATGATTGGTTACCGCTCCGGACTGCGTGCTGTGATCAAACACGGCGCGTGCGATGGTGTTTGAGCAATGATTCGATAAGTATTTGAAGGCACCGGCAACGTATTGCGTCATTGGCATTTCAAAAGGGGGATGGCTTTCCAGGACGCTCCATTGGCCGTTGCGCTTGAGCGCCCACTTCGGTTGGCGTGAAGGCTCATTGCGCAGCATGTTTTCAAACGCGTCATAGCTCTCAGGTGCAAATCCCGGATGTTGCAAATAGACAAGACCGGTGTCGGGTTGACCGCCCCGGGATACGATCTGGTAGTGGGCGCCGTCTATTTCTACCGCATCGCCATTTTCGGGGCGGGTCGCTTTTGCCCAGTTTCTCCACTGGCCAGAGGATAGATCCAGTGCGACGGGCTGCCGGGAAAACAGTGTTTCCATGAGCGCGTCGGTGCTCGCGGTGTCACTGCTGGCCGACTCCTGGCGCGGCCGTTTGCTTGGGCCGGCAATCGCCTCAGTGGTTTCGACAGGTGAAGAATCAACGTCGGGCTGTGGACGTTTTACGCGCGTGTTGGTCGGCTCTTTTAAGCGCCAGAGTCGGGCTCCGGGGATCTGTTCGAGCAAGGCTCCCGTGGGGCTGGACTCACCGGGATGCGTGTGTCGAACACTGCCGTCCGTGGCCTTGCTGATCATCACGGTTCCGCCCTCCATATCAACATAGGGCGTACCGTGTTTGCCGTAGCGGATGCCTTCAGGTGAGTTTTCAGCACTTGTCAGCAGGGCAGCCATCTCCGCGAAAATGAATTCAGGTGGGCGCGGATCAGTGCTGCCGGACACATCGATATTGATCGCCTGATGTGTTGCCGAGTCTTGTGCGCCGTCCGCCGTGCGCGATTGACGTGCAGGCGAAAGTTGTTGGGGTTCCTGCATGCGGCTCACGATAACGCTTGGGCGCTGGCCAAGTGTCTCTGACAGAACTGCTGAGGTAGAGGACCCGGGTGTCGGATCACTGCTCCCGATGTCTGGGACGGAATGCCCCGTGTCACCGCGAGCGGTGCCAGAGGCGTCGGCCGTTGCTCTTGTTGTGGTTACCGAGGGATCGGCTGACGTTGTAGTGGGTATTTTCTTGGGTGGTTTAGCCATTGAATTGCTCCGGTGAAGCGCGTTTCGCGCGGCGGGTTTCAAGAGGGCTTATGTTGTGCAAACGGGGGGGCTGGTGTGCGGTATATATATCTGGCTTTGCGGCCAAGTAATGCAAGGCGTTACGCTGATACCGAGAGGGCGGGATTTGAAAACCCTCACCGGTGGATCGATGAGGGTTTGAGGAGTGTTAGCGTTTTCCAAGGATAAAAACTGCATTCGGAGCTGATGCGGTTTTCAACATGTCCCCGTGCCTCGGCAGTTGTCAGCGCGAGATGGCCGGTGGCAATGATCCACTTTTGTTCAATCAGATCAACGGCTGCCAAGTAAAGACATGGCGCCTGCACCACCAAACAACCCGGCACTGATCCGATTGAACCAGCTCTGGCCTTTGCCGCTGCGCAGATAGCGCGCTGCGCCATGGGCGCCAAGCCCGTAAGCCAGCTTGCACAGCAGATCCAATACCGTCCAGGTCGCTATCATGATCAGTAACTGCGGCAGGAACGGCTGTTCGGCGCTGAGGAACTGCGGCAGGAAAGCGGCGAAGAACAGGATATCTTTCGGATTGCTTGCGCCCAGCACAAATGCACGGCCGAACAGCGCACGAAAGCGTGGTACCGGAGCCGCCTGCGGTACTTCAGCGCCAGTGGATGGCTGACGCGATTGCTGCCAGCTCTGCCAGGCAAGGTAGAACAGGTACAGCGCGCCGACGATCTTCAGGGCGCTGAACAGTTTTTCCGAAGCCAGCAGCAGGGCACCCAGACCCAGCGCCGACGCACTGAGCAAGCAGATCGAGGCAATTACGCCGCCGAGAAACGCCGGGTACGAACGGCGCAAACCGTAATTCAGACTGTTGCTGATCATCAACAACGACAGTGGCCCGGGAATCAGGATCACCACCAATGCGGCGCCGCTGAACAGCAACCAGGTTTCCAGACTCATCACTTTCCTCCCTATTTTTGTTGGTATCACGAATGTGCAAAAGCCCCACCCGCGAGGGTGAGGCTGATTTGAAGCTGGAACCGCGTGACGCTTACAAGAAGATGAACTTGGCGATGAAGATCGCGCAGAGCACCCACAAACTGACGGAAATTTCCTTGTACTTGCCGGTACCGGCCTTCAGCGCCACGTAGGTGATAAAGCCCAGCGCGATGCCGTCGGCGACCGAGAAGGTCAGCGGCATCATGATCGCGGTGACGATCGCCGGAATGCTGTCGGTCGCTTCGTCCCATTCGATATGGGCCATGCCGCCCATCATCAGCATCGCAACGTAGATCAGCGCACCGGCGGTGGCGTAAGCGGGAATCATGCCGGCCAGTGGTGCGAAAAACATCGCCGCTATAAATAGCACACCTACGGTGACTGCGGTAAGACCAGTCCGACCACCAGCGGCCACGCCGGCAGCACTTTCTACATAACTTGTTACTGGAGGAACACCAACCACCGCGCCGAATACGCTCGAAGCGCTGTCGGCTTTCATCGCGCGGGAGAGGTTTTCTATACGCCCGTCAGCGCCGACCAGGTTGGCGCGCTGGGCAACACCCATCAGAGTGCCGGCAGTGTCAAACATGTGCACAAAGAGGAAGGCCAGCACCACACTGATCATGCTGATGTTGAACACACCCGCGACGTTCATGGCCATCCAGGTCGGTGCCAGGCTCGGCGGGGCGGACATGATGCCCTCGTAGTGCACTAGGCCCAGACCCCAACCGGCCAGGGTCACGGTGATGATGCTGATGAGGATCGCGCCGAATACGCGGTGGTAGCTGAGGATCGCGATCATCAGGAAGCAGATGGCGGCGAGGAGCGGGCCGGGTTCACGCAGAGAACCGAGTTTGATCAAAGTAGCTGGGCTGTCGACGACGATGCCGGCGGTTTTCAGGCCGATCAGACCGAGGAACAGGCCGACACCCGCACCCATCGCATAACGCAGGCTGACGGGAATGCTGTTGAGCAGCCATTCGCGAATCCGCGAAAAGGTCAGGATCATGAACAGCACACCGGACACGAACACCGCACCGAGGGCGGTTTCCCAGTTGTAGCCCATGGTACCGACCACGGTGTAAGTGAAGAACGCGTTCAGGCCCATGCCCGGCGCCAGACCCACCGGCCAGTTGGCGTACAGGCCCATCAACAGACAGCCCAGCGCAGCGGCGATACAGGTGGCGACGAAGGCTGCACCGTGATCGATCCCGGCATCGGCCATGATGTTCGGGTTGACGAAGATGATGTAGGCCATGGTGATGAAGGTTGTCAGACCGGCAATCAGCTCGGTCTTCACCGTGGTGCCATGCAAGCTGAGTTTAAACAGGCGCTCAAGCAAGCCAGTGCGTAACGGCGGCGAGAGATCCAGCGTCGATGCTTCGGATTTGCGGCTTTCCACAGCGAGTACTCCTCAAGAGTTTTATTTTTATTTCCAGGGCCGGACCCATGAGGGGTGGCAGCGGCCCTTTGAGGCATACGCGAATTTGTTGACCATGCGGTCAGGAACTCGCACGCTGTGGATTATGCTTTTGTGTACAAATAAAGCAAATATTGTTTTTGATTTTGTTTACGGAAGGTCCGTCGATAGGGATATATCGGTCATTCGACAGCAGCCTGAGTGTTCCCCAGCGCCAGGTTCACCGCCAGCCACCCATTCACCGCCGCTTCCCCGGCCTCGGCAAACACCCGCTCCAGCAACTTCACCTGCTCACGCCGCAAGGCCTGTTCAAACTTCGCCCCTTCCGGCGTCAACTCCAGCAACCGCTTACGCTTATCTGCCTGCGACGCCACGCTCTCAACCAGATGCATCTCCTGCAACTGCCGCAACGGCATGTTCAACGCCTGCTTGCTCACACCGAGTAACGCAAGCAATTCCTTCACGCTCAAGTTCGGATAACGGGCGATGAAAAACACAATCCGCTGATGCACCCGCGACAGGCCGCGGCGTTCGAGCATCTCGTCAGCCTTGGCGGTGAAGGCCTGATAGCCGAAGAAAAACGCTTCCATGGCCTGTTGCTGACTGTTGGGGTTTTTAAGGTCAAGCATGTTGACGTACTCGCTCAGACTGGCGTAATTTCAGTCAACAAGTTTGACTCATTTTTCACATGCCTCGCTACCGGTGACTTCCATGGCTTTTTCCGAACGTGTCTCGCGCCTTAAAAGTTCTTTGATCCGTGAAATCCTCGCCGCGGCCCAGCGTCCGGAAGTGATGTCGTTCGCTGGCGGCTTGCCCGCCGAGGCCATGCTGCCGAAAGTCGAATGGGCCGACATGCCGCTGTCCCTCGGGCAGTACGGCATGAGCGAGGGTGAACCGGCATTGCGCGAAGCGCTGGCCGCGGAGGCGAGGGCGTTGGGATTGGCCTGCGAAGCGAGTCAGGTTCTAGTGGTCAGCGGCTCCCAGCAGACACTCGATCTGGCGGCCAAGTTGTACATCGACCAGGGCACCGAAATCCTGCTGGAAGCGCCAACCTATCTCGCGGCGTTGCAGATCTTCCAGCTGTTCGGCGCCGACTGCCTCACCGTGCCGCAAGAGTCCGATGGCCCGAACCTGGCACAACTGCGCAGTCGCCTGGAACAGCATCGTCCGGCGTTCATCTATCTGATCCCAACGTTCCAGAACCCTTCCGCCGTGCGCTACAGCGAATCCAAACGTGCCGCCGTCGCTGCATTGCTCGACGAATTCGGCGTCACACTGATTGAAGACGAGCCGTATCGCGAACTGACTTTCGACGGCGGTAGCGCCAAACCGATTGCCGGACGTTTGAAGAAGTCCAGCTGGATCTACACCGGTACCGTGTCGAAAACCTTGCTGCCTGGTTTGCGTGTCGGTTATCTGATCGCCAGCCCGGATCTGTTCCCGCACCTGCTTAAGCTCAAGCAATCGGCGGATCTGCACACCAATCGCATTGGCCAGTGGCAGGCATTGCAGTGGATCGGCAGCGAAAAATATCAGCAGCATTTGAGCGAATTGCGCGGTTTCTATCGTCAGCGGCGCGATGGTTTTCAATCGGCGCTGGAAACGCATTTCGCTGATTTGGCTGATTGGAATGTGCCGCAGGGTGGGCTGTTTTTCTGGCTGACGTTGAAGCAGCCGCTGGACACGCGAACGTTGCTTAACGAGGCGCTGGCCAATGATGTGGCGTTCATGCCGGGCGAGCCGTTCTTTCCCGACCCCGATAGAAACCTCGGGCATTTGCGTTTGAATTTCAGCCACATCGACCCGGCGCGGCTGGATGAAGGGCTCAAGCGACTGGCGGCGGTGGTGCGCAAGGCGCAAATCGAGAAAGCTGCCTGAAAAACCAATAAACCGGCTCAAGGGCCGGTTTATTGTTGTCTGGGTTTTGCGCTGACCGGGCGGGCCTCATCGTTAGCAGGCCCACAACAAATGCATCAGACCGCAGCGAAACGCTTATCCAGATAATCAATGATCACCTTGGATTCATACAGCCAAGTCGTCTGCCCATTCTCTTCAATGCGCAGGCAAGGCACCTTGATCCGGCCGCCCTGTTCCAGCAGCGTCTGACGATCCTGCTCATTGTTCTTCGCATCCTTCAGCGCCACCGGCACATTCAAACGACGCAAGGTCCGGCGGGTTTTCACACAGAACGGGCAGGCGTGGAACTGATACAGGGTCAGGTCCTTCGCAGAGGCGTCCACCTGAGCCTGGGCAGCGGCGGGGCGTTTTTTCTTGCCCGGACGGGTGAGGAAATCGATGAAGATGATCAGTTGGCCGAGACCGACACGAAGCGCTTTGACGAACACGTTACTAGCCTCACAGGGACATTGAAGAAGGCGCGCAGCTTACCCGATTTTTCACGGGCGAAAAAAAACCGGCGATCAACGCCGGTTTTTTTGTGTGACGAGTTACTTGATCAGGCTGAGAAATTCGCTGCGGGTCGCTGCGTTTTCCCGGAACTCACCGAGCATCACCGAAGTGATCATCGACGAATTCTGCTTCTCGACACCGCGCATCATCATGCACATGTGCTTGGCCTCGATCACTACGGCCACGCCCAGCGCGCCGGTGACTTGCTGCACCGCGTCGGCGATCTGACGACTCAGGTTTTCCTGAATCTGCAGGCGGCGCGCGTACATATCGACAATGCGCGCGACCTTCGACAGGCCCAGCACTTTGCCGCTCGGGATGTAAGCGACATGCGCCTTGCCGATAAACGGCAGCAGGTGGTGTTCGCACAGCGAGTACAACTCGATGTCCTTGACCAGCACCATTTCGCTGTTGTCGGAGCTGAACAGGGCACCGTTGGTGACCTCTTCGAGCGTCTGTTCATAACCGCGGCAGAGGT
>NZ_JBIUWI010000040.1:20338-52623 GCF_044743385.1 Pseudomonas sp. NPDC087639
CGGTGTAATTCTGTTCCAGGGACATGAAACTACCTGTGGGGATTTTCGCAAAGGGCAAGGGTACGGTGGCGGACACAACCCTGCAAGTTCGGTGTAACGGGATTATTCGTCGCGACCTTCCATCATCGTGCGTTTCAGCATCACATAAACCGCACCGGCACCGCCGTGTTTCGCCTGGCACGAGCAGAAACCGAGCACTTGCGCATGCTGGCGCAACCAAGTGTTGACGTGACTTTTGATCATCGGTCGTTTGCCGTCCAGCCGCACTGCCTTGCCGTGGGTGACGCGCACGCAGCGGATTTCGAATTTGGTCGCTTCGGCAAGAAATGCCCAGAGGGTTTCCCGGGCCTTTTCCACGCTCATGCCGTGCAAATCAAGACTGCCTTCGAACGGAATCTGGCCGACCTTGAGCTTGCGCATCTGACTTTCCTGCACCCCGTCGCGCGCCCACATCAACTCGTCTTCCGGGCCGACGTCGATAACGAATTGATCGGACAGGCCATCAACGATGGTGGCATCGCTGCGCACGGTGGCGGACTGACGCAGCTTGGCGATCTGTGCGCGGTCAGCCTTGGGTTTGCCGGTGTCGGCGCGGTCGTGCTTGATCGGCTTGACGCCTTGGATCGCACTTTTGAACAGGGAAAAATCGTCGTCTTGCATGTCAGCCTCCGCGAAGGGCGGCCAGTTTACCCAAGTCGAAACAAAACGGCCCGGCAAAAAGCCAGGCCGTGGAGTCAGTCGTGTTTTTTCATCAGGTGCGGGGACATGTTCAGTTCCCGCGATTGCCGGGCGCGACGGCGGCATCTACGCCAAAGGGCCACGCCGAAATACAGAAACAGCAAACCGACCGCCAGAATGATCGCCGAGCCCATCGGCGTGGCATTCAAATCGCCGAGTGCTGGTGGGCGCCCGAGCAGGCTGGCCGCCCCAGCCATCGCCAGCAGCACACCGAACGTCGCCAGAATGGCGGCGATCGCAGCGCCGAAGCGAAAACGCCAGTTGCTTTGGCCTTTTGGCCGCAAGCGGCGTGCGTCAAATCCATCGGATAACTTCATTCCGACCTTCCTCAATGGGTATCGGCCCTTCGACCGGGAGTTGACCGGGTTGTTCCTGAGGCTATGGCATTTGCGGCAAATGAGAGGACTTTGTGGATGAGCGGCGCGCTGAACCGCTCATCAAGGCGCTATCAGATCAAGTCTTGAGTCAAGGCAAGGGTAGCGAAATTGTCGGCCATGATCGCCATTTCGGCTTCCTGCACCAGTTCGGCGCTGAGTACGCGCCCCTTGAACGGCAGATCACGGGTGGCGCAGGCATCTTCGACCAGCGTGCAACGGAAACCCAGATTCTTCGCCGCCCGTACAGTGGTGCTGACGCTGGAGTGGCTCATGAAGCCGCAGACGATCAAGTCCAGCGAGCCAAGGTTTTGCAGGCGGTCAAGCAACTCGGTGCCATGGAAAGCGCTCGGCAGCAATTTGCCGATGATGGTTTCGTCGCCCTGCGGTTCGAGGCCGGGGATGAACTCGCCGCGTTCGCCCTGCGGGTCGAACAGGCCTCCGACGGTGCCGAGATGACGCACGTGCACGATCGGCCGACCGGCTGCACGGGCTGCGGCAACCACTTGTTTGATGTTCGCGACGGCCGCGTCCATGCCGCTCAGGGCCAGCGGGCCACTGAGGTACTCTTTCTGGGCATCGATGATGACCACAGTGGCATGGCTCAGTGTGGCCGCTGCGTAACCGCGACCGCTGAGTTGAAACATCGTTTTTGGAACGGACATTCTGGGGCTCCTTGGGGTGGGGCTTTTGCGACATTGTCCTCTGGCTGAGCGCTTCTGTGAATCGCTACCATCGTAGGTGCCGTCGTTACTGGCCTGCAGCCTTGTCAAGTTACACGTTCTGTTCAATAGCTGATGCAAAAAATAGAAATCTCCTACCGTCGCGCCGGTGTTTTTCCTGCGTCGTCGTGGCGCGTTTTGGCTGGTAGAATCGCCAGTCGTTTTTTCTGGAGTTCTGCCCCGTGATCACTTCCCGACTTCGTACCCTGCGCGACCACATCCGTTGGGCCGTCAGCCGCTTCCATGGGGAGGATCTGTTTTTCGGCCATGGCACCGATAACGCCTGGGACGAAGCCCGGCAGTTGGTGCTGGGCGCTTTGCACCTGCCGTGGGAAATTGCCGACAGTTATCTTGATTGTGCGCTGGAGGATGACGAACTGGTCAACCTGCAACGTCTGCTCAAACGCCGCATTGAAGAGCGCATCCCGACCGCTTATCTGCTGGGGGAGGCGTGGTTCTGTGGCATGTCGTTCATCGTCGACGAGCGCGTGCTGATCCCGCGTTCGCCGATTGGCGAGCTGATCGAAAACCGTTTTGCGCCGTGGATCGGCACTGAGCCGGCGCGGATTCTAGATCTGTGCACGGGCTCTGGCTGCATCGGCATTGCCTGCGCCTACGAATTCCAGAACGCCGAAGTGGTGCTGGCCGATCTGTCGTTCGAAGCGCTGGAAGTGGCTAACCAGAATATCGAGCGCCACGGCGTTGATGAGCGTGTGTACACCGTGCAGGGCGATGGTTTCGACGGATTGCCGGGTCAGCGTTTCGACCTGATCGTGTCGAACCCGCCTTACGTCGACGCGGAAGATTTCGCTGACATGCCGGACGAATACCAGCATGAGCCTGAGCTGGGCCTGGCCTGCGGTGATGACGGTCTGAATCTGGTTCGGCGCATGCTCGCCGAAGCGGCGGATCACCTGACCGAGAAGGGTTTGCTGATTGTCGAGGTGGGCAACAGCCAGGTGCACGTTGAAGCGTTGTACCCGGAAGTCGACTTCGCCTGGCTTGAGTTCGCGCGCGGCGGGCATGGCGTGTTCATGTTGACGGCGGAGCAGTGCCGCAATCATCAGGCGCTGTTCGCTTCCCGCGTTTAAAAGCAAAAGATCGCAGCCTGCGGCAGCTCCTACACCGGTCTCTGTAGGAGCTGCCGCAGGCTGCGATCTTTTGATTTACCGGTGCGTAGCAATCCAGATCAGCAACCCGGCCTGAAACACCGCAAACGCCACCAGACAGGTAATGGTGAAGCGCAGCCCGGCGTCTTCACGTTTGAACTTGCTGACCTTCTCTTCCTGCTTCTTCAGCTTCACTTCTTGCTCCGCCAGGTTTTGCTCGGCCTGCTGAAGCATCTGCGCCGCTTCCAGAATCTCGACGATCTGCAGCTTTTCGCTGTTCCAGTCGCCGAGCAAGTCACCGACCTGAACGTCCTTGATGCTGCCCTTCAAATGCTGGGCATCGGCGTAGACCACTTCGAAACCGTGGACTTTCAGGAAATGATCACGACGCAGGCGGGTGTCTTCGTTCAGCGCGTCCTTGTTGTTCAAGTCCAAGCCGTCGACGGTGTAGGTCGGCCAGCGTTTTTTCGCCCAGTTGATCCCTTGCGCGGCCATGAAACGGCCGATGCCACGGTTCAACGGTTCGATCTGCAAGCCGCTGTCCGGGCCGAAGCGCACACGCTTGGTGGTGTGATCGGCCCACACATCGAGGTGATTCTGTTCTTTGCGTACCCGTTGGCTCGGCAGTTTGATCGCCAAGCGCATCAGGCTATGTTCTTTGCTGTGGCGTTCTGCGTAACCGAACTCGACAAAGCGTAACGGCCGGCCACCGGTGTGACGATCGGTCTGCAGCGGTGCCAGGCGGAGCATCTTGTGGTGCTCGACGTGGACATCCGCCCACGGCAGCTCGACCGCTGGCGGTGCGTCTTTTTCAGCGGTGGTGTCGGGTGAAGTCTGGGTATCAGTCATAACGGCGAGATCCTGTCCAAGCCCTGCTTGTCGCCAGCCGATACGCTGGCGACACAGGCTTATCGGCCGCTTTCTTCAGGACTGGAGGGCAAACCGCGCTTAACGGGTGCGAAGTCCGTCAATAAACTCGATGATTTTGCTGCCCAGTTCAGCGGCCAACGGCAAATTCGGGTCCTTGTAGGAGGCCAATTGCCGCTTCATATCGTTATGCACGATGCGCAGAACATGGTTCATGCCTTCGATCACCGCCAGTTCGGCGTCGGGTTTGGCAGCCTTGAGCAGCTTCGCGTCTTCGGTGCCGACCTGAATATCGTTGCTGCCCTGAACAATCAGCGCTGGCATCTGCAATTGTGCGAATGCTTTTGCCGGGTCTTGGCGAAACAGCGAAATCAGATACGGCTGCACGCTTGGGCGGAAAATCACTTGCAACGGCGCCGGCACGTTGTCGTCGGTATGACCGGCCTTGAGGCTGTCGAGCAGTTCGTTGCTGCGCAGCATCAAGGGGGGCGGCAGGCTGCGGGCCAGCTGCTCGCGGATCACCTGATCGACCGGCCGGGCGCTGCCGGACAGGGAAATAACCGCAGCGGCATCGGCACCCGGCGCGGCCAGCGTGGCGATCAGGGCGCCTTCGCTGTGGCCGAGCAGAATCAGTTGGCCGAACCGTGGATCGGCCTTGAGCTTACGCGCCCAGGCCTGGGCGTCGGCGACATAGGCTTCCACCGACAGATTGCGCTCATCAGGCGTGGCGGCGAGGCTCGCGGCCACACCGCGTTTGTCGTAACGCACACTGGCGATGTTGTGTTTGGCCAGCACCCACGCCAGCCGTTTAAGGCTGTCATTGCGCCCGCCGTCGGGGTTGTTTCCGTCACGGTCCGTAGGACCTGAGCCTGAAAGAATGAGGACAACCGGCACCGGACTGTCGGACTTGGGCAGCAACAGCGAGCCGAAAAGTTCTCCGCTACCAGTATCCAAAGTCATCGGACGCTGTAGGACTGTCGCCTGGGCAAAGCCAGTAAAGAGGGTAAGACTCAAGATCAAAACTCGCAGCATCATCACGCCATCATTCGCCAAGGTGCCGGTTGGACTCACCAACACCGCTAAGGTTCGAGGATGAACTACTCGGTTAGCCTGCGTATACTGGCGCGCATCACGAATTTGGGTTTGATTTCACGGAGCGTCCTGCATGTCCGGCAATACCTACGGCAAGTTGTTCTCTGTCACCACCGCTGGCGAAAGCCATGGTCCGGCGTTGGTCGCCATTGTCGACGGCTGCCCGCCGGGCCTGGAGATTTCCATCGAAGACCTGCAGCGCGACCTTGATCGCCGCAAGCCCGGCACCAGCCGCCACACCACTCAGCGCCAGGAGGCCGACGAAGTCGAAATCCTCTCCGGCGTGTTCGAAGGGCGCACCACCGGCTGTTCCATCGGCCTGCTGATCCGCAACACCGACCAGAAGTCCAAGGACTACTCGGCGATCAAGGATCTGTTCCGTCCGGCCCACGCCGACTACACCTACCACCATAAATACGGCGAGCGCGACTACCGTGGCGGCGGCCGTAGCTCCGCGCGTGAAACGGCGATGCGTGTGGCGGCCGGTGCGATTGCCAAGAAGTATCTGGCGAGCCAAGGCATCGTCATTCGCGGCTACATGAGCCAGCTCGGCCCGATCGAAATCCCGTTCAAGACCTGGGATTCGGTCGAAGACAACGCCTTCTTCAGCCCTGATCCGGACAAGGTTGCGGAGCTGGAAGCCTACATGGATCAGTTGCGCCGTGATCAGGACTCGGTGGGCGCGAAGATCACCGTCGTCGCCGAAGGCGTGATGCCGGGCCTGGGCGAGCCGATTTTCGACCGCCTCGACGCGGAACTGGCCCACGCACTGATGAGCATCAACGCGGTGAAAGGCGTGGAAATCGGCGCCGGTTTCGCCTGCGTCGCCCAGCGCGGCACTGAGCATCGCGATGAGCTGACTCCGGAAGGCTTCCTCAGCAACAACGCTGGTGGCATCCTCGGCGGTATCTCGTCTGGTCAGCCAATCGTTGCGCACCTGGCGCTGAAGCCGACGTCGAGCATCACCACCCCGGGCCGTTCGATCGACGTCGATGGCAACCCGGTCGACGTGATTACCAAGGGTCGCCACGATCCGTGCGTTGGCATCCGTGCCACGCCGATTGCCGAAGCGATGATGGCCATCGTGCTGATGGATCATCTGCTGCGTCACCGTGGCCAGAACGCCGATGTACGGGTGAGCACGCCGGTGCTGGGTCAGCTTTAATGGCAGACCTCAAAGCCGTCGCGGCATAACCGGCGTGGCGGCGCTCCCTTACTGGCGGCTGTCCAGTTTCTACCTGTTCTACTTCGCCTTGCTCGGCTCGACGGCGCCGTTCCTGGCGCTTTACTTCGATCACCTTGGCTTCAGCGCCGCCCGCATTGGTGAGCTGGTGGCGATCCCGATGCTGATGCGCTGCGTGGCGCCGAACATCTGGGGCTGGCTGGGTGATTACACCGGCAAACGCCTGGCTATCGTGCGCTTCGGCGCGGTGTGCACGCTGCTGACCTTTTCGCTGATTTTCGTCAGCAAGACCTACGCCTGGCTGGCGATGGTCATGGCGTTGCATGCGTTCTTCTGGCACGCGGTGTTGCCGCAGTTTGAAGTCATCACGCTGGCGCATTTGCAGGGCCAGACCTCCCGTTACAGCCAGATCCGCCTGTGGGGTTCGATCGGTTTCATCATCACCGTGGTCGCGCTGGGTCGCCTGTTCGAATGGCTCAGCCTCGACATCTACCCGGCGGCGCTGGTGTTGATCATGGCCGGCATCGTCCTCAGCAGCTTGTGGGTGCCGAACGCGCAACCGGTACAGGGCAATCGACCAAATGGGGACGGCTTTCTCAAGCAGTTGCGCAGTCCTGGCGTTCTCGCGTTTTACGGCAGTGTCGCGCTGATGCAGATGAGCCACGGGCCTTATTACACGTTTTTGACCTTGCACCTGGAACGCCTCGGCTACAGTCGCGGCGTAATCGGCATGCTTTGGGCAGTTGGTGTGGTCGCCGAAGTGCTGATGTTCATGGCCATGAGCCGGATTCTTGCGCGTATCTCGGTGCGCCGGGTGCTGATGGCCAGTTTTCTGCTGGCGGCGCTGCGCTGGGTACTGCTCGGTTCGTTCGCCGAATTCCTGGGTCTGCTGTTGTTTGCGCAGGTTCTGCACGCGGCGACCTTCGGCAGCTTTCACGCCGCTGCCATCCAGTTCGTGCAACGTAGCTTTGGTGCGCGGCAGCAAGGCCAGGGGCAGGCGTTGTATGCGGCACTGGCCGGTACCGGCGGTGCGTTGGGCGCTTTGTATTCCGGCTACAGCTGGAATGCCCTCGGCTCGACATTGACCTTTAGTATTGCCAGTCTCGCTGCGCTCGCTGCTGCCGTTATCATTGCCACACGTATGCAAGAGGACAGGCCATGAGCCTTACGCGTGAACAACTCGCCCAGCAAATCGTCGACGCCGGGCGTTTTCTCTACGGTCGAGGCTGGTCGCCGGCCACCAGCAGCAACTATTCGACACGCCTGTCGTCCAGCGAAGCGCTGCTCACCGTATCCGGCAAGCACAAGGGGCAGTTGGGTCTGGATGATGTGCTGGCCACCGACTTTTCCGGTAACAGTCTGGAGCCGGGTAAAAAACCGTCCGCCGAAACCCTGCTGCACACTCAGCTCTATAGCTGGCGCCCTGAAATCGGAGCGGTGCTGCACACCCATTCGGTGAACGCCACGGTGCTTTCACGGCTGACCCCGGAAGATTTCATCGAGTTCGAAGACTACGAGCTGCAAAAAGCCTTCAGTGGCATTTCGACCCACGAATCCCGGGTGCGCGTGCCGATTTTCGACAACGATCAGGACATTGCGCGCCTTGCCGCCAAGGTGCAGCCTTGGCTCGATGGCCATCCCGATTGCGTCGGCTACCTGATCCGTGGCCACGGCCTCTACACCTGGGGCGCGCAAATGAACGACGCGCTACGCCAGATCGAGGCCTTTGAATTCCTGTTTGAATGCGAGTTGAAAACTCGCAGCGTCATGAACCGCCAAGGCTGACTTCACCAGAACCAGCCCTTTTGCCTGATGAAATGCTGTGCCCGACCGGTCTGCAAGAACCGGACGGCAAGGCCGATACCGAGGAATTGCCCCAATGAGCAGCCTGTCCGTCTATCACATTTCCAGCCCTGAGATTCCAAACAAGGTGCTGACCCATTTCGAAGACATCGCTTCCACCCTGGCCGAGCAGGGCGTGCGGTTCGACCGCTGGCAAGCCGCCGCAAAGATCCAGCCCGGCGCGACACAGGAAGAAGTGATCAGCGCTTATCAAGAGCAGATCGACAAACTGATGACCGAACGCGGTTACGTCACCGTCGATGTCATCAGCGTCAACAGCGATCACCCGCAAAAAGCCGAATTGCGCGCCAAGTTCCTTGAAGAACACCGCCACGGCGAAGACGAAGTACGCTTTTTCGTCGCTGGCCGTGGGCTTTTTACCCTGCACATCGACGATTACGTTTACGCCGTACTCTGCGAGAAGAACGATCTGATCTCGGTACCTGCCGGCACCAGGCACTGGTTCGACATGGGCGAGCATCCTCATTTCGTGGCGATTCGCTTGTTCAACAATCCTGACGGCTGGGTCGCCAACTTCACCGGCGAAGACATCGCCGGCCGCTTCCCGCGTCTGGAGGACTGAGCCGATGTCGATCAAAGTCATTCTTACCGACATCGAAGGCACCACCAGCGCGGTGAGTTTCGTTTTCGACGTGCTGTTCCCGTATGCGGCCAAACATCTGCCGGACTTCGTGCGGCAGAACGCCGAACGTGCCGATGTCGCCGAGCAACTTGACGCTGTGCGCCGCGACAGCAACGAGCCGCAGGCTGATGTTGAACGTGTTGTCGAGATTCTGTTGGACTGGATCGCCGAAGACCGCAAGGCCACGCCGCTAAAGGCGTTGCAAGGCATGGTCTGGGAGCAGGGCTATCAGGCCGGGCAGTTGAAGGGCCACGTTTACCCGGATGCTGTTGAAGCACTTCAACGCTGGCATCAGGCGGGTTATCAACTATTTGTGTATTCGTCCGGTTCGATCCAGGCGCAGAAGCTGATCTTCGGCTGCTCTGAGGCGGGGGATCTGACGCCGCTGTTCAGTGGTTACTTCGACACCACGTCCGGGCCCAAGCGCGAGGCGCAGTCTTACACCAACATTCAACAGGCGATTGGTGTTGAACCTGCGCAGATTCTGTTTCTGTCAGACATCGTGCAGGAACTCGATGCGGCTCAGGCTGCCGGTTTGCAAACCTGCGGTCTGGCCCGTGAAGGCGGGGAGTTGGCGGGGCATGTGACGGTCGATAGTTTTACCGGAATTGAACCGGAAGCGTTCTAAAGCACCCACAAGGAAACGGCGCACAAACAAACAGGCCGTGAAGCGCATGCTTCACGGCCTGTTTTGTTTAAGGGTTTGAATTACAGCGAGTGATAAGTCGGCAGGGCAAAACGCTGCTGGCTCTGCAACATCGCAATTTGCGGCAGTTCGCTGGCCTGTTCGGCCAAGTCACGGCGAATCGCACTGATCGCCCACGACAGTTGGTCGCCGGCATGCAGTTGTTGATAGGTGAGGGCGCGCTTGAACACTTTGCCGTCGGCACTGCGCAGGGTCAGCAGAATCCCGCCATCGGGACGCGGCGCAGTGGTGACGTCGAAGTTGGAGAACAGGGAGGTAAATTTTTCTTGGATCAGGCTCATGTTTTTCAGCTCCGTATGCACTTGAATGGCAAGCATGCAGAGGAGGTTGCAGTGATTGTGCCAGCAGTCGATAAAATTAAAATCCATATAAATCAATAAGTTAAAAAATTTAAAATTTAAACGGGTCGTGCAATCTGCATGAATGGCCATCGTGCATCCTGCATTTTGCGGGATCGTTCTCGATTCTACGGAACCAATTGATAAAGCCAGGATCAGCGCCGTCGCCGTTGAGCCTGCGGATACAAAACATTGCAAAAACCGCGTGTACAGGCCGAGAAGCGCTGACGTATTTTCGGTCTCGACCGTCGCACAAGATCGCCGGTTGCCTCACCCAGTCGCCCGACAATAAAAACACCGGCCAACGCCAAGGCCGAACGGGGAGCTTCCATGAGTCACGCGCCAAGCGACACGATTACCTGGGGCATGATGCTCCGCAAACTGCCGATGATCGCCAAAGCCATCCCTCGGGTGGTTAAAGGCATGAAGGTGGCCAACGTCACGGATCCGACCCAAAGCTGTGGCCTTGGCTGGACATTCGAACAAGCGACTCTGCGCAATCCTGATGGGCCGGCGTTATTGCAGGGCGATGTGTTGCTGACCTATGCGCAGGTCAACCAGTGGGCTAATCGTATCGCCCACTATCTGAACGGGCAGGGCATCGGCAAGGGCGACGTGGTGGCGGTATTCGTCGAGAATCGCCCGGAACTGCTGGTGACGATACTGGCGCTGGCCAAGGTCGGCGCTGTCAGCGCGCTGCTCAATACCTCGCAGACCCGCGACACACTGATCCACAGCGTAAACCTTGTAGCGCCGGTGGCGATCGTGGTCGGCGAAGAGTTGGTGCCCGCATTTGCTGCGGTGCGCGAGCAGGTGTCGATTGCGCCGCAGCGCACTTGGTTTGTCGCGGATCAGGACACCTACAGCCACCCGGGCATTGCGCCCGAGGGCTATGTCAATCTGATCAGCGCCAGTGCCGACGCCAGCAGCGATAATCCGTCGAGCAGCCAGCAAGTATTTTTCGATGACCCTTGTTTCTACATCTACACCTCCGGCACCACCGGACTGCCCAAGGCGGGGGTGTTCAAGCACGGCCGCTGGATGCGCAGTTCCGCCAGTTTCGGCATGATCGCGCTGAATATGCGCCCGGACGACGTGGTTTATTGCACCTTGCCGCTGTACCACGCCACCGGCCTTTGCGTGTGCTGGGGCTCGGCGATCAATGGCGCATCGGGTTTTGCGATCCGCCGCAAATTCAGCGCGAGCCAGTTCTGGAGCGACGTACGCCGCTATCGCGCGACCACCATCGGCTACGTCGGCGAGTTGTGCCGCTATCTGGTCGATCAACCGGCCAGTGCCGATGACAGCCGTCACGGCGTGCGCAAGATGATCGGCAACGGTTTGCGCCCGGGCGCCTGGGCGCAATTCAAGACACGGTTTGCGGTGGATCACATTTGCGAACTGTATGCGGCGAGCGACGGCAATATCGGCTTCACCAACATCCTCAACTTTGACAACACCATCGGCTTTTCCCTGATGGCCTGGGAGTTGGTCGCCTACGATCACGACAGCGGTGAGCCTCTTCGTGGCGATGACGGTTTCATGCGCAAGGTCGGCAAGGGCGAGCAGGGGTTGCTGCTGGCACGGATCGACGAGAAGGCACCGCTGGACGGTTACACCGATCCGCAGAAGACCGCCAAGGTCGTGCTGGACGATGTGTTTAACAAAGGCGACCGTTTCTTCAATACCGGTGACTTGCTGCGAAATATCGGCTTCGGTCATGCCCAGTTTGTTGATCGGCTCGGCGACACCTATCGCTGGAAGGGCGAAAACGTTTCGACCACAGAAGTCGAAAACCTTCTGCTACAGCATCCGCATATCTCCGAGGCGGTGGCGTATGGCGTGGAAATCTGCAACACCAACGGTCGCGCCGGGATGGCGGCGATAACCCCGGCTGAATCTCTTGCGACCCTGGATTTTGCAGAACTGCTGACCTTTGCACGGCAACGCATGCCGGCCTACGCCGTACCGTTGTTTTTGCGGGTGAAGGTGAAAATGGAAACCACCGGCACCTTCAAATACCAGAAAACCCGGCTGAAAAAAGAAGGTTTCGACCCCGGCCAGACGGGCGATGACCCGATCTTCGCCTGGCTGCCCGGCACGCAGACCTATGTGCAGGTCACCGATGAAGTTTTGGCTGAAATTCATCAGGGCAAATACCGTTATTGATTGTGGCTATAGGCAATCTTGAGAAAAAGAGGGTGACAGCTATCGTCTTGCTCGGGAAAACTGTCGGCTTTCCGATTGACCGAAGTGGAGTTGCCTAATGTCCGACCAAAGCCGCCAGATGACCCCTGAAGAGGCTGCCGAATTTGCCGAGCAGGTTTTCAACAAGGCGCGTGAGGGTGATGCCGCGATGATGGCGGCGCTGCTGACTAAAGGGTTGCCACCGAATCTTCGCAATCACAAGGGCGACACATTGTTGATGCTCGCGGCTTACCACGGCCATGTGGAAACCGTGAAAGTTCTGCTGGAACACAAGGCCGACCCGGAAGTTCGCAACGACAATGGCCAAAGTCCGATTGCCGGTGCTGCTTTCAAAGGCGATCTGGCGGTAGTCTCGGCGCTGGTCGAGGGTGGCGCGCAGGTTGAAGGCTCGTCCTTCGATGGCCGCACTGCGCTGATGATGGCTGCGATGTTCAACCGTGTTGAAATCGTTGATTACCTCATCAGCAAGGGCGCCGACCCGAAAGCCAAGGATGCCAATGGTGTTTCCGCGCTGGACGCGGCGCGGACCATGGGCGCGGTCGATACCACCGCGCAACTGGAAAAACTGCTGGGTTGATCAGGTCAAAAGATCGCAGCATTCGGCAGCGCCTGCACTGATCTGCTGTAGGCGCTGCCGAAGGCTGCGATCTTTTGCTTTTCTGCGCTATCCTTCGCGCCCTCAAAATCTACCCTCGCCATAGGATCCGCCCTTATGAAAGCCGCACTCGTCGAACTCATCAGCAAAATCAGTTCCGGCTGCATGGGCGAGGACGAGATCCTGAACGTGGCCGATGAAGCCGCTCAGGCCTACGCCGATGCCGACGCGTTTCTGGCCGCCAATCCGGACATCAACTATGACGACACGTTCCCGATGCCGCTGGGCGAATGGGTCGTCGTCGGCAGCCTGCCGGAAACCGTAATGTTTCAGGCCGACACCTACGTCGACCTGTTCGCGCAGATTGTTGCTTCGTTCGGCCCGAGCGTGGATTTCAACCTCAAGCCCAAGCAACTGGCCAAGACCGAAGCGTTGACCGCACTCAACCGTATCCAGGTGCAGATGAGCAGTCTGAGCAAGGAAAACGGCGGTTACACGCTGATGAACTTCAGTCAGTTGCTCGACGATGAGCTGCAAGTGGTGCTGGTCTACGGCAACGATGTGCCACGGGTGCTGGAACTGTGCGCCGAGGTCGGCATCGCCGCCGCACCGTCGCTGGAAGCGCTGAGGATCGCCGTTCACGTCTGAGCGTAATAAAAGGGAACCCTGCGCTGGCCCGTCTATCCTAAAAGTGCATGCCACTATTCTGGAGCGACACCATGGGTTCGACGTTTAACGGTCTGATCGGTCTGATCATTCTCGCCCTCGACATCTGGGCCATCATTAATGTGCTGAAAAGCGGCGCGTCCACCGGGATGAAAATTGTCTGGGTGCTGCTGATCATCCTCCTGCCGGTGCTGGGCCTGATCATCTGGGCAATCGCCGGGCCGCGGGGGAATGTCCGAATCTAGCCGCTACTTTCGAGAACAACTCGAAACCTGTGGTAGCTGGCAAGCCAGCTACCACAGGGATTGTGCCAAGCCGATGGCGCGAGGTTCGACCTGTCATCTTCGGCAACGTAGAATGCGCGCCTTTCCCGGACAATCGTCGCCACGATTGGCGCCCGCGCATTCATCGGAGCACGTCACCATGACAGTCACCAAAACCAGTGAGTACCTGGAAACCCTCTACGAAGGCTACGGTCAGCGGTTTCGCATGGAAAAACTGCTGCACGAAGTGCGCACCGAACACCAGCATCTGGTGATCTTCCAGAACCCGCGAATGGGCCGGGTAATGGCGCTTGACGGCGTGATCCAGACCACCGAAGCCGACGAATTCATCTACCACGAAATGCTCACCCACGTGCCGATCCTCGCCCACGGCACCGCCAAGCGCGTGCTGATCATCGGCGGCGGTGACGGCGGCATGCTGCGGGAAGTGGCCAAGCACGGCAGTGTCGAGCACATCACCATGGTCGAGATCGACGGCACCGTGGTCGACATGTGCAAGCAATTCCTGCCGAACCATTCCAAGGGCGCCTACGAAGATCCGCGTCTGAACCTGGTGATCGATGACGGCATGCGTTTTGTCGCCACCACCACCGATAAATTCGACGTGATCATCTCCGACTCCACTGACCCGATCGGCCCGGGCGAAGTGTTGTTCTCGGAAAACTTCTACCAGGCCTGCCACCGTTGCCTGAACGAAGGCGGCATCCTCGTGACTCAGAACGGCACGCCGTTCATGCAGATCGACGAAGTCAAAACCACTGCCGGCCGCCTGCGCAGCCTGTTTCCGGACTGGCATTTCTATCAGGCCGCTGTTCCGACCTATATCGGCGGCTCGATGACGTTCGCTTGGGGTTCGACCAACCCGGCCTACCGCAAGTTGAGCTGTGAAACCCTGCGACAGCGTTTCATCGGCAGCGGCATTGTCACTCGCTACTACAACCCGGAAATTCACATCGGTGCGTTTGCGCTGCCGCAGTACGTACTGCAGGCGATCAACAAGCCAGGCAACGACTGAAAATCACGCAACTCCTACAGCGGATGTAACTTTTTTCATGTTCGCTCGCAGCAATCCTTTTGAACGATCAATCCGGCCAAAAGTCGAGATAGGTGTAAGCCCATTTGCGGGTTTGATCGAGGAGGCACCGATGCAAAAGTGGAAAGTCACTTTCGTGGACGATCATGGTGAAATTGTCGATGAGGTCTTCGAGCGTGCGGAATGCCCAAGCGACGATGAAGCTGCTCGACTGATCAAGGAACGGCTCCTGCCTGTCGCCGCCGAACTGGATCTGAACGATCTGGAAGGGCGCACTGCCGATGCAGGCGTCAAAAGCCTGAAAACCCAGAACAGCATCGAAATCCGCAGTATCACTCCCATCTGAAATTCTTCTTGTCACTTGAAGCACCAGGCCTTGGCAGCAGCTCTATCTTGGGGCTACTCTGCAAGCGAGATCAGCGAACGGATCGCTAAGGTCTGGTCTTGTCAGCTACATGCTTGTTTCCCGCGCGCAACCACGTTGCCGTAGTACTTTGGCCAGTAAGGCCCGGGGCGGGAATACGGAAAGTCTATCCATCTATCCGAGGGGGACGATTCATGAGCACAGCCTATCAAGAAGACATCAGCAGCAATGTACTGCGCCGCATGAAAGAAGGCGGTTTCGATTTTTCCCGATTCCATCCCATCGAGTTTTACGCCATTTTCCCGGACGAGGAGCGGGCGCGCAGGGCGGCAGGCAAGTTTCGCGGTGAATCCATCAATGCCCAGGTCAGCGCGCGCGACGACGGCGCGTGGTCTCTGGAATTGAGCAAAGTGATGTACGCGACCTATGACGATATCGGCGATTTCGAGCAGGGCTTTTCGGCGGTGGTCGAGCCCTTGGGTGGCATCATCGAAGGCTGGGGCGTCAAGCAGGAGGTGCGTAACCGCTACCGTTTGAACTGATCTCTGGTAATCAACGCAAGCAACGGCTGACCTTTGGGTTGGCCGTTGTCGTTTTCGGCTTGCTTGAATTCCCGTGGCAAAACCCTGAAACAAGAATCCGAGGCAAAAAAAAGCCACCGGAGAGGGTGGCTAAAAGGGAAGACCGATAAGGAGAGGAAACCGGTCAGGGTTAAGGCTTTGAGGGCCGCAAAGGCAGTCCGGATCGATTGGGCTGAAGGCTTCATCGGGGGAAGTTTTTTCAGCGGATGCGCGGATTATCCGCAGCCAGCCGCGAGCAGTGAAATCAACTCTGACTATGCTGGTGATAGGCGACAGCACTGCGTCGCAATGAGGCGGGGGCAATCAGGTTGGGGCATTTGTCGCACAGGAATGGTGCGGCGTCTGTGGCGTGATTATCCAACCGATTGAAATCAAAGCGTTTATGCCGATGGCACGGGCCTTGCGATGGTCTGGATGTCCGGGTGACAAGGAGTACGGCATGATCCGCACCTATTTTGATGAGATGTACGATGCCGGCGGCCAGGTCCGCCCGCATTACCGGGAGTTTGCCCGGTGGTTGGCTGACACGCCTGACGAGCTGTTGGCCCAGCGGCGCCGCGAGGCCGATCTGCTGTTCCATCGTGCCGGCATCACGTTCACGCTCTACGGGGACGAGCAGGGCACAGAGCGCCTGATTCCTTTCGACACCATTCCGCGCAGCATTCCCGCCAGTGAGTGGCGGATTGTCGAGCGCGGCTGCATCCAGCGGGTCAAGGCGTTGAACATGTTCCTCGCCGACCTCTATCACGAGCAGCGCATCATCAAGGCCGGGATTATTCCCGCCGAACAGGTGCTGGCCAACGAGCAGTATCAGTTGGCGATGCAAGGGCTGGATCTGCACCGCGATATCTATTCGCATATCTCCGGCGTCGATCTGGTGCGCGACGGCGACGGCACCTATTACGTGCTCGAAGACAACCTGCGCACACCGAGCGGCGTGAGCTACATGCTTGAAGACCGCAAGATGATGATGCGTCTGTTCCCGGAGTTGTTTTCCGCCCAGCGTATCGCGCCTATCGATCATTATCCGAACCTGCTGCTCGACACGCTGAAAAGCTCAAGCCCGATTGACGATCCGAGCGTGGTGGTACTGACGCCGGGACGCTTCAACAGTGCGTTCTTCGAGCACGCCTTTCTGGCTCGAGAAATGGGCGTCGAACTGGTGGAAGGTGCGGATCTGTTTGTGCGCGATGACAAGGTCTTCATGCGCACCACCGATGGCCCGAAAGCGGTGGACGTGATCTACCGCCGCCTCGACGACGCGTTCCTCGATCCGCTGGCGTTCAATCCGGATTCGATGCTTGGCGTACCGGGCCTGCTGTCATCCTATCGCTCCGGCAATGTGGTGCTGGCCAACGCCATCGGCACGGGCGTGGCGGATGACAAATCGGTGTATCCGTTTGTCACCGACATGATCCGTTTCTACCTCGATGAAGAACCGATCCTGAAGAACGTACCGACCTGGCAGTGTCGCAATCCGTCTGAACTTTCCCATGTGCTGGCCAATCTTCCGGATCTGGTGGTCAAGGAAACACAGGGTTCCGGTGGTTACGGGATGCTGGTGGGGCCTGCTGCGACAACCGCGGAAATCGATTCCTTCCGCGAGCGCATCAAGGCCAAGCCCCATGCGTACATCGCGCAACCGACGCTGTCGCTGTCGACCTGCCCGACCTTTGTCGAAAACGGCATTGCGCCGCGCCATATCGACTTGCGGCCATTTGTCTTGTCCGGTCGCGAAACCCGGGTTGTGCCCGGTGGTTTGACCCGTGTCGCCCTGCGCGAAGGCTCCCTGGTGGTGAATTCTTCCCAGGGTGGCGGAACCAAGGACACCTGGGTGGTCGAGGATTGAAGGAAGCTTGCCATGTTAAGTAGAACTGCCTCGGATCTGTATTGGATGTCGCGTTACCTGGAGCGGGCGGAAAACCTCGCACGGATGCTCGACATCAGTTATTCGCTGTCGCTGATGCCGCAAGACGGTCGCGGTGACGGTTTGCACGAACTGGCCATGCCGCTGCTGATTACCGGCACCCTGGATGATTACCTCGAGCGTCACGGTGCTTTGCATGCCGAACGCCTGCTGCATTTCTTCGCCCTCGATGCCGCCAATCCGGCGAGCATCTATAGCTGTCTCGGCGCGGCGCGGGCCAGTGCGCACGCGGTGCGCGGGCGCATCACCGCAGACATGTGGGAAAACATCAACGCAACGTGGCTGGAAATTCGCGGGATCGCCGAACAGGGCTTGAGCCGCTATGGCATGAGCCGCTTCTGTGAATGGATCAAGGAGCGTTCGCACCTGTTTCGTGGCGCGTCCTACGGCACGATCATGCGTAACGATGCGTTTCGCTTTATTCGCCTGGGGACGTTCATCGAGCGCGCCGACAACACGTTGCGACTGCTCGACGCGCGTTACGAGATGGCCGGCGATCAGGCCGAAGCCGTCAGTGACGGGACGGCCCACGCGTATTACCAGTGGAGTGCGTTGCTGCGAGCGTTGTCGTCTTTCGAGGCCTATACCGAAATCTATCGCGATGCGCCCGGCGCCCGACATGTCGCCGAGCTGCTGTTGTTGCGCGCTGATGTACCACGCTCCCTGCGTGCCTGCACCGAAGAAATCGACCAGATACTCGCCCAGTTGCCAGGCGCCAACGGTCGTCCCGCGCAACGTCTGGCGGCCGAAATGGACGCACGTTTGCGCTACACCGGCATCAACGAAATTCTCGAGGAAGGCCTGCACGCCTGGCTGACCGAGTTCATCCCATTGGTGCGCCAGTTGGGCAACGCCATTCACAGTTCCTACCTGGAGGCTGCATGAGACTTTCCATTAGCCACGAGACCACCTATCACTACGAAGATCAGGTGCGGGCGAGCATCCAGTACTTGCGACTGACCCCCCACGACAGCGAGCGGCAGCATGTGCTGAGCTGGCAGCTCGACCTGCCGCGCCCGGTGCGCGCGCAACTCGATCCGTTCGGCAACATCCTCCACGTGCTAACCATGGACGAGCCGCACGAATCGATCATCATCGGTGCTCGTGGTCAGGTCGACATCGACGAATTGCGTGAGGCCGAGCATGAAAGCCAGTCGGCGTTGCCGTTTCTGCGGTTCACCCGGTTGACCGAGGCGGACGAGGCGCTACGCGCGTTCGCGGCAAAATCCTGCAAGCAGCGTCGCGACCGCACCGCACTGATCGATTTGATGCACGGCCTGAATCAGCACATGACCTACACGCCGGGTTCCACCGAAGTCGACACCAGCGCTGCCGAGGCTTTCGCCGGGCGCTCGGGCGTTTGTCAGGATCACACCCACGCGTTTCTGGCCTGCGCGCGCAGCCTGGGGATTCCGTCGCGGTATGTGTCGGGGTATCTGTACAGCGAGGATTGCGAACACCTGGCCAGCCACGCCTGGGCGGAAGCGTGGCTGGATGACGCCTGGTACAGTTTTGACGTGACCAATGAACTGGCGCGACCTGAGCGGCACCTGAAACTGGCGGTGGGTCTGGATTACCTCGATGCCTGCCCGGTGCGCGGCATGCGCCGAGGTGGTGGGTGTGAGCAGATGCATGCGAAGGTGTTTGTGTCGCCGACGCCGGCGCCGGTGATCTCTGTGCAGCAGCAATAAACACCGAACCCCTGTAGGAGCGAGCCTGCTCGTGACAGCAATCTGTCAGCCAGTACATGCAAGGCTGGCACACCGTTATCGCGAGCAGGCTCGCTCCTACATTGGATCTGTGTTCAGGGCTTGTTTTTGCGCCCGGCCATGTGCTGCAAATACCCGATCAACATCTGCAAATCCCCATCCGGCAGCACATCCGCAGAAAACCCCGGCATCTTCGCCTGCGGCCACTGACGCAAACTCTGCGGATCACGAATGTAGCGCTTGAGGAAATCTGCACCGAAATACTCGGTCGGGTTATACGGAATATTCAGATCCGGCCCGAACTGCGCATCCCCTGCGCCGTTCAAGCGATGACACGCGAGGCAGTTTTTCTGAAACAGCGCAAAACCCTGATTGACCGGGTCATTGGCCTTTAACGCAGGATCTGGCCGGAGGGCAGGAAAACGCTCGGCCACCGGCGCCATGCGCTTGATGCTGGCGACTTGAAACGGCCATTGTTCCGGGCTGATATTCCCCGCTTGCGGATCGGTCCACACCAGATAAAACGGCCCAGCGCTGTGTTTGCCCTCTGACAACGGCGGCCAGGGTTTGGCCGGGTCCTCGATGGCCAGCCAGGCCCGCGCGCCTTTCTGATTGAGCAACGGCGCAGCGGCAAGCTCGGCGGCAAAGCCATCCAGTGCGACCGCTTGCAGATGATCCTCAGGTTTGATACCGGTCAGCAACGCCGCGACGGGCAAGGCGCGATAGGTCATGTCCTTCTTGTAGGACACGTCGCTTTTTACCGTAAGCGTTTGTACCTGAGGATGCTTGAGCAGCTCCTCGGTCTGCCAGGTGCGGCTATTTGCGCCCAACTGCAAATCCAGTTGCGCGGCAGACAAGGGCATGCTCAGCAGCATGGCCCCAAACACAATGAGCGCTTTCAAATGATCGCCGTCCATGTCGTGGAAGTGCGCAAAGGTTGGCACAGCCACGCTGGCCCGGGTAGCGGGCCAGTCACATTTTTAGTGGCGAATTACAGCACCTGCCGCTTGAACTCAGCCGATGACCTTGGTCAGGTTCGGCAAAATCAACAACAGCGTCGTGGCGAAAAGAATGAGTCCTGCTTGACGAACTTTCGGTTGTTTGAACATGGCTTGACCGCCTTTATTGTTATTTCCTGATGCTTGCCTGCATATCCATGACGGCAAGCGCTGCACTTCCTGTTGAATGACGCCTGCCTCGGCAAAACCCGACGGCCATGACGTACATGTCTTACCTTAGGGCCCGCGTCACGCTTGGCTTAGATCCATTTCATATGTACTTGCTGCTGAGTGCGATTAAAAAGGCATGAGGCGTATTGCCAGCTTCTTTGCCGCCCGCTTGCTAGACAACTCGCCGACCTGAACCGGTTCACCCAATCGCCGATGACCGTCCGTCTGAGCGTGCGCGTCAATGTCATTGAGCGCTGTGGTCATTGAATCCGTGACCGTCGGGGACAACAGTGACAGTACGAAATTCACTCACCGCGCAGGTTCGAGGACGTCATGACCCAAGCTTTGATTTTCGACGCGTTACGCACGCCCCGTGGCAAAGGCAAGGCCGACGGCGCCTTGCACAGTGTCAAACCGGTAAATCTGGTGGCAGGTCTATTGACCGCGCTGCAAGAGCGCACCTCACTGGACACCAGCCAGGTCGATGACGTTGTGCTCGGCTGCGTTACGCCGATTGGCGATCAAGGCTCGGACATCGCCAAAACTGCCGTGCAAGTGGCCGATTGGGACGTTAGCGTGGCAGGTGTGCAGATCAACCGGTTTTGCGCTTCAGGACTGGAAGCGGTCAACCTCGGTGCCATGAAGGTGCGCTCGGGTTTCGAAGACTTGGTGGTGGTCGGCGGCGTCGAGTCGATGTCGCGGGTGCCGATGGGCAGCGATGGCGGCGCCTGGGCGCTGGACCCCCAGACCAATCTGCACAGTCACTTCACGCCACAGGGGGTGGGGGCGGATTTGATCGCCACCCTGGAAGGCTTCAGCCGCCAGGACGTCGATGCCTACGCGCTGTACTCACAACAGAAAGCCGCGCGGGCGCGGGCCGATGGCTCGTTCAACAAATCGTTGGTGCCGGTGCAGGATCAAAACGGCATCATCTTGCTCGATCACGATGAGTTCATTCGCGCCGAATCGACGCTGGAAGGGCTGGGCAAGCTCAAGCCGAGTTTTGAAATGATCGGTCAAATGGGTTTCGACGCGACCGCGCTGCGTGTTTACAGCCATGTCGAGCGAATCAATCACGTGCACACACCGGGAAACAGTTCCGGAATCGTCGATGGCGCGGCGTTGATGCTGATCGGCTCCGAAGCCAAGGGGCGGGCGCTGGGCTTGCAGCCTCGGGCGCGCATCGTCGCCACGGCGGTCACCAGCACCGATCCGACCATCATGCTCACCGGCCCGGCGCCGGCCACTCGCAAAGCGCTGGCGAAGGCTGGCTTGCGTGTGGAAGACATCGACCTGTTTGAGGTCAACGAAGCGTTTGCCTCAGTAGTACTGAAATTCATCAAAGACATGGCGGTCGACCCGGACAAGGTCAACGTCAACGGCGGCTCCATCGCCATGGGCCACCCGCTGGGCGCCACCGGTTGCGCGATCCTCGGCACCCTGCTCGATGAACTTGAAGCCCGGCGTCTGCGCTACGGCCTGGCGACGCTGTGTGTCGGCGGCGGCATGGGCATTGCCACCATCATCGAACGTCTCTGAGTCCCGAATTCAAGGAACCCTGTTATGAGCGAAGCCATTCGTTACGAAAAAGGCCAGGACGCGATCGTCGTTTTGACCATCGACATGCCGGGCCAGAGCGCCAACACCATGAACGCGGTCTACCGTGAGGCCATGGCCGCCTGCGTCGCCCGACTTGTCGCGGAAAAAGACAGCATTGCCGGGGTCATCATCACGTCGGCGAAGAAAACTTTTTTTGCCGGCGGCGACCTCAATGAGTTGATCAAGGTTGGCAAGCCCGAAGCCAAAGCCTTTTATGACATGGTGCTGACCCTCAAAGGGCAACTGCGCACTCTGGAAACTTTAGGTAAACCGGTGGTCGCGGCCATCAACGGTGCGGCACTGGGCGGTGGTTGGGAAATCTGTCTTGCCTGTCATCACCGGATAGCGTTGGACGATGCGTCCGTGCAGATCGGTCTGCCGGAAGTGACTCTCGGTTTGTTGCCGGGCGGCGGCGGGGTGGTGCGTATGGTGCGCATGCTTGGCATCGAGAAGGCGCTGCCGTATCTGCTCGAAGGCAAAAAGGTTCGTCCGCAACAGGCGTTACAGGCCGGTTTGATCGATGCGCTGGCGACGGATCGGGATGAACTGCTGGCCAAGGCTCGCGAGTGGATCGTTGCCAATCCGACGGCGGTGCAGCGTTGGGACGTGAAGGGGTATCAGATCCCGGGCGGTACGCCGTCGAATCCGAAAGTCGCACAGATGCTGGCGATAGCACCGTCGATCCTGCGCACCAAAACCCAAGGCACGCTGCCGGCACCGGAGAAGATTCTGTGTGCGGCGGTGGAGGGCGCTCAGGTCGATTTCGACACCGCGCACCTGATTGAAACCCGCTACTTCACAGAGTTGACCACCGGCCAGATCTCCAAAAACCTGATCGGCACGTTCTGGTTTCAGCTCAACGAGATCAATGCTGGTGGCTCACGGCCGCAGGGCTTTGTGCCTTATAAAACGCAGAAAGTCGGCGTACTCGGCGCCGGCATGATGGGCGCGGGGATCGCTTTTGTCAGTGCCTCGGCCGGCATCGAAGTGGTGCTCAAGGACATCAACCTCGCTGCAGCCGAGAAGGGCAAGGCCCATTCGGTAGCGCTGCTCGACAAGAAAGTAGCCCGTGGGCAAATGACTGCTGAACAGCGCGAAGCGGTGTTGGCGCGAATTCATCCGACTGAAACCGATACCGACCTGGCCGGTTGCGATTTGATCATTGAAGCGGTGTTTGAGGATCGCGAACTGAAAGCCAAAGTCTCGGCGGCCGCGCAGGAAATTGTCGGCGCCGACGCTGTAATTGCCTCCAACACCTCGACCTTGCCGATCAGCGGGCTGGCGACTGCCGTACCCGATCAGAGCAAATTCATCGGCCTTCATTTCTTCAGCCCGGTCGAGAAAATGCCGCTGGTGGAAATCATCAAAGGCGCGCAGACCAGCGAGGAAACCCTGGCGCGGGGTTTCGATTTCGTTCTGCAAATCAAGAAAACCCCGATTGTGGTCAACGACAGTCGCGGATTTTTCACTTCGCGGGTATTCGGTACCTTCACCAATGAAGGCATCGCCATGCTCGGCGAGGGCGTGAGCGCACCGATGATCGAGACCGAAGCGCGCAAGGCCGGGATGCCGGTCGGGCCTCTGGCGATCTCTGACGAAGTTTCCCTCAGCCTGATGAGCCATATCCGCAAGCAAACGGCCAAAGACCTGCAAGCGGAAGAGAAACCGCTGATAGATCATCCGGCGTTCGCCGTGATTGACTTGTTGCTCAATGAATACAAGCGTCCCGGCAAGGCCGCTGGTGGCGGTTTCTATGAATACCCGGCTGGTAGCCAGAAGCATTTGTGGCCCGAGCTGAAGACTCGCTTCGAGAAGGCTGACGGGCAAATTTCGCCGAAGGATGTGCGCGATCGCCTGCTGTTCGTGCAAGCCATTGAAACCGTGCGCTGCGTGGAGGAGGGTGTCCTGACTTCGACGGCGGACGCCAACGTCGGATCGATCTTCGGCATCGGCTTCGCTGCTTGGACCGGCGGTGCCCTGCAGTTCATCAATCAATACGGGGTAAAGGATTTTGTCGCCCGTGCGCAGTATCTGGCCGAACAATATGGCGATCGGTTCGCGCCACCGGCCCTGTTACTGGAAAAAGCGGCGAAAGGGGAGCTGTTCTAAAGGGTGGGAAGCCAATCCGGGGCTTGCCTTGCCAGGGTGTTTCAAGGCAGGCTCTGGGGTGTTCATTATTCCCATCACGTGTCAGGTATTTTTTATGTCGCTACGCATCTGCATTCTGGAAACCGACATCCTGCGTCCGGAACTGGTCGATCAATATCAGGGTTACGGGCAGATGTTTCAGCGCCTGTTCTCGCAGCAGCCGATTGCCGCCGAGTTCACCGTCTACAACGTGATGCAGGGCGAATACCCGAGCGATGATCAGACTTTCGACGCGTACCTGGTCACCGGCAGCAAGGCCGATTCGTTTGGCACCGATCCTTGGATCCAGACCCTCAAGGACTATCTGTTGACCCGTTACGAGCGAGGCGACAAATTGCTTGGCGTGTGTTT
This sequence comes from Pseudomonas sp. NPDC087639, assembly GCF_044743385.1. Taxonomy (NCBI): domain Bacteria; kingdom Pseudomonadati; phylum Pseudomonadota; class Gammaproteobacteria; order Pseudomonadales; family Pseudomonadaceae; genus Pseudomonas; species Pseudomonas sp. NPDC087639. The sequence goes on from NZ_JBIUWI010000040.1 coordinate 44,587, forward strand.
CGGTCATCAACTGCTGGCGCTGCTCCTCGGTGGCAAGAGCGAACGCGCCACGCAAGGTTGGGGCGTCGGCACTCACAACTACAAACTGGCGGCCAAGGCGCCGTGGATGAGCCCGGTGCGTGAAGAACTGACGTTGCTGATCAGCCACCAGGATCAGGTGACTGCGTTACCGGAAAACGCCACGGTAATTGCTTCGAGCGATTTCTGCCCGTTTGCGGCGTACCACATCAACGACCAGGTGCTGTGCTTCCAGGGGCATCCTGAGTTTATTCACGACTATTCCCGTGCGCTGCTGGATCTGCGTCAGGAAGCGTTGGGCACGCAGATCTATAGCAAAGGCTTGGCCAGCCTGGAGCAAGAGCATCATGGCGCTACGGTGGCGGAGTGGATGATGCGCTTTGTGGCGCACAAGCCTGAAGCTAAAGCCGTTTAAAGTCTGATGCGGAATTTGTGATGAGGGAGCAATCCCTCACCACAGAATTACAACCACCCTGACTTCTTGAAACTCGCCCACAAACTCACACACCCCACCGTAATAAACCCCAGCACGGCAAAATAGCCGTAGTGCCAGCTCAACTCCGGCATGTTCTGGAAGTTCATTCCGTAAATCCCCGCTACCGCGGTCGGAAAGGCCAGAATCGCCGCCCATGCCGCAAACTTGCGCTGCACCACGCTCTGCCGTGACGCTTCCAGCAACACTCCGATCTCAATGGTCTGGCTGGCAATGTCGGCCAGTGTCGTCAGGTCTTCCATCTGCCGAGTGACGTGAATTTGCACATCGCGAAAGTACGGGCGCATGTTCTTGTCGATGAACGGGAAACTCAGCTTCTGCAGTTCCTCGCTGATTTCCACCATAGGGGCTGCGTAACGGCGCAGGCGCACCACATCACGGCGCAGGCCATGGAGTTTCTGTACGTCACGTTCATTCAACGCACTGCACAACACGTTGCGTTCCAGCTCATCGATCTCGGCATGGATCGCTTCGCCCACTGGCTGATAGTTCTCGATGACAAAATCGAGCAACGCATAGAGTACGAAATCTTCCCCATGCTCCAGCAACAGTGGACGTGCCTCACAACGTTGGCGGACATGGGCGTAGGACGCCGAGTGGCCGTTACGCGCCGTGATGATGTAACCCTTGCCGGCGAAGATGTGGGTCTCGATGAATTGCAGAACCCCGTGTTCGCGAATGGGCGAGTAGGTGACGATAAACAAAGCGTCGCCAAAGGTTTCGAGCTTCGGCCGGCTGTGTTTTTCCAGGGCATCTTCGATCGCCAGTTCGTGCAGGTTGAACTGACGTTGCAGGTTGGCCAGTTCCTGAGCGTCTGGCTCTTCGAGACCGATCCACACAAAGTGCCCGGTTTTGGCGGCCCAGGCCGCGCCCTCATCGATGGCAATATTGGTGACTTTCTTACCCGCGCTGTACACCGCAGCGGCAACAACTCGACCCATGGTGGTGGTTCACTTCTTCTTGGCAGATGGCAGGGAATACAAGGCATCAGCTTAGCCGTGTCGCTGCTTCAGAGTCAGTGAAATCTGCACAGTTCACCCGGCAAAAGAAAACCCGCACAAGGCGGGTTTGCTTTTCAGGCAGCTTGCAGTTGCCGATCCATCGATTCGATGCACTCGCGCATCTGTTCGCGGCACTGGCTGATGAGCATCGGCATGTCATCCATGGTCAGTCCTACAGTAGGAATTGCCGGGAGTGAACGTATGAGAATTTTCCCGCTGCGCCAGCGGTTCAGGCGCATATGTTTGACGTAACTGCTGACACACACGGGAACGATCGGCACGCCAGCGGCAATTGCCATCTGGAATGCGCCCTTCTTGAATGGCAGCAGCTCTTCACCGAGATTGCGCGTGCCTTCCGGGAATACCCAGATCGACGTGTCTTCATTCTGCAAGGTGTTGGTCGTGGTGAGCATCGACTGACGCGCCTTTTGCGCATTCCCACGATCGATCAACACGTTGCCCGCCAGCCAGAACAGTTGCCCGAACAGCGGTACCCACTTCAGGCTTTTTTTGCCAATACAGACGGTGCGGCGCGGCACCACATTGCCGAACACGAACAGATCATAATTGGACTGATGGTTGGCGATGATCACGCAACTGTCGGGCTTGTTCATCAAACCGCTGACATCGGATTTCACCCGCAGACGCAAAATGCACATGGCCGGCAGCGCGTAGAGGCGGGCGCACAGACGGCTGTTGTCCGGATTAAATGGACGGCACAACCCGAGAATCACCCCAAGCATGCCAGCCAGAATAAAGTGCAGGCCCATCAACAACATACGAAACACAAACAGCATTTTCAGGCCCCACCGGGACAAAAGGTGGCGCAGTGTACGGATGTGCACTGTTTTCGGCAATTGCTGCTATAGAGTCCGGAGATAGCCGATGTTTAAGCGCATGTTTCAAGCTTGGTTGTCAGACCCGTCCTAGAGCTGCAACGGTATTTTCAACCAGGTGCGTAAGAAAAAGCCCGACACGACGGTCGGGCTTTTCTTGATCGCTGGAACCGGGTGCTTACCCCAGATGTTCCTGATCCTGAATGATCGCGTTATCCAGGGTTTCCAGCAGCGCCTTGCGCACCTTCAATTTGGTGTTCTTGTGCGCCGTCATGTTGATCTTCTTCAACTGCCGTGCGGCGGCCAAGGCAGCACCTTGCAGCTCCTCGGCGGAAACCACCTTATCGAGGAAGCCAGCATCCACAGCGCTTTGCGGATCGAACATCTCGCCGTTGATCACTGAACGGTGGAAAGCCGAACGACGCAGACGATCACGGGCCAGCTCGATACCGGCGTGGTGCATGGTCATACCGATCTGCACTTCATTCAGACCAATGCTGAAAGGGCCGTCGACGCCGATACGGTAATCGGCGGACAGAAGAATGAATGCACCTTTGGCCACGGCATGGCCCGGGCACGCGACGATCACCGGGAACGGGTGAGAGAGTAGACGGCGAGCCAGCGTCGAACCGGCAGTCACCAGTGCCACCGCTTCTTTAGGGCCGGCGGTCATCACTTTCAGGTCATAGCCACCGGACAGAATCCCTGGCTGACCGGTAATGATCACGATGGCACGATCAGTCACCGCCTTATCCAGCGCCGCGTTGAACGCTGCAATCACGTCCGGGGAAATGGCATTGACCTTGCCATTGCTCAAGGTCAGGGTCGCGATACCGTCTTCGAGGTGGTAAGAAATCAACTCACTCATGACGCTATTCCTTTAAGAAAGATGGGCAGACGTTACCCACCACCGCAGGCCAGGTAAAGCACCGTGACTGACCCGTCGGTCACCCTTTATCGGCTCATCCCCCGCAGACTGCTATCTGTCTTCTATATAGAAGGGGGCGTGCCCACCGGAGATTGGCCGGTTTGCCATGGCCTGTTGGCGGGGAAAACTGTTTTTTCTCTTAACCGCATGAAAATTCTGAAAAAAAGTTTGCCATCGGAAAAGCTTTCGACTACATTAGCGCGCCTCGACAGACAGAACATGTTTGAAGAGATACGGTGAAGTGTCCGAGTGGCTTAAGGAGCACGCCTGGAAAGTGTGTATACAGGAAACTGTATCGAGAGTTCGAATCTCTCCTTCACCGCCATATTCGATTACACAAAACCCCTGATTTCGAAAGAAGTCAGGGGTTTTGTGGTTTCTGGCGTATGGATTTTGTTGGGTGTCTGCTGAAATCGGCTTAATCCTCGATTGAATTACAATCGCGGTTTTTATCTGCCTGAAAAAGGACTGTTTCCATGATCATCTCCACCACTCAAGCCATCGAAGGCCGTCAGATCACCGCCTATCTAGACATTGTCAGTGCCGAATCGGTGCAGGGCGTCAATGTGATCCGCGACATGTTTGCCGGCATGCGTGATTTTTTTGGTGGGCGCTCTCAGACGCTGGAGCGGGCGCTGAAGGAGGCGCGTATCCAGGCGACTGAGGAGATCAAGGAGCGAGCGCGCGCCTTGCAGGCGGACGCTGTGGTTGGGGTGGATTTCGAGATCAGTATGCCGGCCGGCAAGGGCGGTATGGTTGTGGTGTTCGTGACAGGTACTGCGGTGAAGTTGCGCTGATTATTGTACGGAACGTTGGTATTTGTGGATCTCGACGTTTTGACTTGTTGCCATCCGGTCTTTTGTAGGCCATTCGTCGGGCGTCAGCGTTTCTGAATCACAAGTCCAGGAATGACCGGCTAGTCTCAAAAGTACTGAAGGTCGATATTTTTTCAGGCAAAGAGCTTTGCCGGTGTCGACCCGTTTCGAAGGGGAGAAGGTATGACTGATCCGTATATCGAAGACGATGGCGCTGAATTTTCCTTCAACAACTGCGTGCGATGTGGCCAGACCGAGTACCAGTCGGGCTTTGGTGAGGATCCGGTGCAGACCGGCAAGATCAAGTCCACGGTACCTAAAGGGCCGAAGGCGAAGTTTTTACCCAGGATCGCGACCCGCGCCCGCAAGTAAGTCTTGCAACCCACAACCCCGTCAATGAGCGGGGTTTTTTGTGCCTGGCGCAACCAATCGGAAAAAATTCCTACACGCGCAGTGAGGATGTAAACGCTTTTCACAAACTTTTCACGTCTGCCAAAGTAGGGTGAAGCCATCCGTTAGAAAGCAAGTCTCCAGCCCGTCTCCCCAGCGGGCTTTTTTTTGCCTGTCATAAAACCTTTTCCAGAATCGCTGTCAAATCGGCGCCGAGTGCGCGCAGTTCACTCATGTTGTCTGGACTTTTGCGCTCCGACGGCATTAAATCCCGGCCCTTTTTGTCATACCCATTTTTTGAGGTTTTTGTCATGCGTTTAACATTGCCTGCTCTGGTTCTGGGCCTTCTCGTTACTCAAGGTGCGATGGCTGCCGGTGACGGCACCGCTGCGCTGGGCGGTGGTCTGGGTGGCGCGCTGGGTAACGTTGTTGGCCAGAAAATGGGCGGCAGCACCGGTGCTGCGATTGGTGCCGGCGTCGCCGGCGCCGCGGGCAGTGCAGTGGCGGCACGTAAAGGCAGCCGGACCAAAGCGGCCATCGGCGGTGGTGTCGGCGCTGCCGGCGGTTCGGTGATCGGCAACAGTCTCGGCGGCAAGAATGGCGCTACTATTGGCGCGGGCCTGGGCGGTGCAGCCGGCGGCGCGGTTGGCAGCAATCTGTCCAAAGGGCACAAGCGTCACTGAGATTGATTGCAGTTCAGAAAAGTCCGGCTCGATGTCGGGCTTTGCGTTGGTGAACGTTTTACCCGTAATCGTCTCCAATAACACATAAGCCCTGCATGGGCAGCCTGTCCCGGCTCGGGAACTGTGAGGTTCATATGCGTTTGTCATTATCTGCACTGTTTTTCGGATTGCTGGTGGCTCAAGGCGCAATGGCTGCCGGTGATGGTTCGGCCGCCGTGGGCGGCGGGCTGGGTGGTGTGCTGGGCAATGTGGTCGGCGGACAACTCGGTGGCAGCACAGGTGCTGCTGTCGGTGCCGGTGTGGGTGGCGCGGCGGGCAGCGCCGTCGGCGCGAATAAACGCAATCGCACGGAAGCCGCCATTGGCGGTGGCCTTGGCGCTGCGGGCGGCTCAGTGATCGGTAACAGCCTGGGCGGTTCGACCGGTTCGGCTGTCGGTGCAGGATTGGGTGGTGCCGCAGGTGGTGCGCTCGGCAACAACCTGGGTGACGATGGCGGGAAGTCTCATTCCGGTGGTGGCCATAAGCATAAGAACAAGCATAAAAACAAACATCATTGATAGACGATTAAACAGAAACCCGGCCGTGTGCCGGGTTTTTCGTTTCTACGGGTTCGACTCGGGAACGATTGGCAGCAGGGCCTTTCGAACGTCATACACTCCCCGACATCATGAGGTTTGCCATGACTCCCGAAACCGAAGGCAAGGAAGAAAAAGGCTCGAGTGGGCTGCCGTTTATCAATGATCCGGGGAATGAGGATCCGGGGTCGCAGATGGATGCTCCGGTGCCGCTGATTGATTCGGATGATGAGTTTGATGGTGAGTTTGATGAGGAGGAAGATGAGCAGTGAAGGGTGGGTTTATCCCCCTATTTGAAACGCTAAAGGGCCTAGGTTAGGCCCCTTAGCGAGGTTTAAGACGTGATCCAATTTAAATAGAATGATCTTTGCTCTTCTGGGTTGTTCGTGAGGTTTTCTTCTTCGTAATCAAATATGAATACAACGTCTTCCAAAGAAGGTTTTTTACCGTGTACTAACTCGTACGCCTTTAAGCCGAGCGACATTTGGGACGACATACTCGATGGGTGCACATTGATTTTCGATCCCTTGCAGAAGAATCGTATATGCGGGTTGTTTTTTCTTAGTAATCCAAAGCACTTATAGAAATCGCGATCTGTATAAGTTTGGCTGCTTTGGTCTTCTAATCTTAGGGTTATAGATACCGCCGTGTCGTCACAGATGAGTTCGACTTCTTGTTTTTTATCATTTATTCCGACGGTAACTTTTATTTTGGAAATCATTTGCCTATTTGCCTGTATGGGTTTGGAAGGGAGTAGCCGAATTCTCTGCCGTCATCAATGATTATAGTTGCGCCAAGGATGTCTTCTCTTCTGATTCTGCCAGGAATGGCAACCTCCTGTTCTTTATCGAATTTATATGCGGCGCCTAGTTCCTTTTTGAGGTCGTGACCAGGGATCATTTTTAGTGTGTAGAGGAATCCGGTTTTTGTACCATATCCAGTAGCAAACTCTTTCCCCACTTCTCTAGACGGTGATGTGCTGATGAAGTTGCTGGGCGGAAAATCACTATCGATTGAGTGAAGCAGTAGGTCATTACTGTCACCTTTACTTTTAAATCCGTATTCAAAGATTTCTGAGGGATCCTTATTGTCGCCACGGTATAAATATTCATGGTTTGTTTGGGTGGTAGGGAGGGGGGGATCCTCACCACTTGGTACTTTTGCAGTTGGATCATTTGTCTTAAAGAATCGCTTACATCCATCCCCACCCGGACAATCACTCAACCCCAACGGATCCACCCACCCCGTTGGATTCGGCACGTACTGGTACTGATTCAACCCACCCGCCAACTTGATCGGGTCCGGCGTCAGATACCGGCCCAGCCGTGGGTCGTAATACCGATGCCGGTTGTAATGCAGTCCACTCTCAGCGTCGAAATACTGCCCCTGAAACCGCAGCGGCTGGTCGAGGTATTCCTCGGCGGCGAGGGTCAGCGCGGCGACTTTGCCGTAGGCGTCGTATTGCGCCGACCAGACGATTTCGCCGCTGTAGTCGGTGAGTTCCTGCGGGGTGCCGAGGTGATCGAGTTGGTAATAGAACGGGCAGGCGCGCTTCGGGCCTTTGCCGTCGAGCAGCGCCAGCGGGCGGAAGGTGCCAGGTTCGTAGACGTAGCTGCGGTGGTGGGTTTGGCTGCTTTCGGCGACAAGGTGATCGCCCTGCCAGAAGAACTCGGTGGTGGCGCCGTCGACGGTTTTGCTGATGCGCCGGTTGAAGGCGTCGTAGCGGTAACTGGCGGTTTTTCCGTCGGGGCGGGTCAGGCCGATGAGGCGGTGTTGGCAGTCGTAGCGGTATTCGGTGACGAGTTTCTGCGCGGTGCCGCGGCGTTCGCGGATCAGGTTGCCGAAGGCGTCGTAGTCGTAGTGGCGGTCGCCCTGCATCAGCAGGCGGTTGCCCTTGATTTGCGTCGGGCCGGAGCGATCCTGCATCAGCAGGTTGCCGGCCGGGTCGTGGGCGAAGGATTCCGGCAGTTCGTCGCGTGAGTGGCGGACGCGAATCAAACGGTCGAGAGCGTCATAGCCGTAGGTGCGCTGGCCGTGGCGGGTATCGGCGATGTGCTCAAGGTTGCCGTTGGCGCTGTAGGCATAGTCGCGGCGATACAGCGAATCGTGCTGATGGCCTACGGCGTGGGCGAGTAAACGGCCCTGATCGTCGTAGGTGTAATCGCTGAGCAGCAGACCTTGTTGCCTTTGTTGCTCGCGTCCTGACTGATAGACGTGGCGGGTCAGTGACGCGCCGTTGAGGTCGATGGCTCTGAGCGCACCACCCTTGGCGTGGTGGTAATCGAGTTTGCTGTTGTC